>JAYVXE010000316.1:0-14244 GCA_043785395.1 Burkholderiaceae bacterium
GGAAGTCGACAAGACGCCAACCACGGTCGATAGCGAACTGGCCCCCGTCGACAGGCTACCGACGTCGGTGGCGGTGGCGGTTGACAGGCTGCTGATGCCGCTGGACAAGGAACTGACGCCGGTGGACGTGGACGTCGACAAGACGCCAACCACGGTTGAGAGCGAACTGGTTCCGGTCGACAAAGCGTCGATGCCGCTGGACAAGGAGCTGACGCCAGTGGAGGTGGAAGTCGACAAGACGCCAACCACGGTCGATAGCGAACTGGCCCCCGTCGACAGGCTACCGACGTCGGTGGCGGTGGCGGTCGACAGGCTGCTGATGCCGCTGGACAAGGAACTGACGCTGGTGGACGCGGATGTCGACAAGACGCCAACCACGGTCGATAGCGAACTGGCCCCCGTCGACAGGCTGCTGATGCCGCTGGACAGGGAACTGACACCGGTGGACGCGGAGGTTGACAAGACGCCAACCACGGTCGATAGCGAACTGACCCCCGTCGACAGGCTGCTGATGCCGGTGGACGCGGAGGTCGACAAAACGTTGGTCACGGTCGACAGCGAGCTGGCGGTGGTGCTCAGTTGCCCGATGGTGGCGGCGTCGGTGTCGGCTGCACCATCGGCGACATTGCTGATCCGACGGTTCAGTGCCGCCGTGCCGCCGCCGACAGCGAATTGGCCGTTGTGGATGGTTTGCCCCGTCATGTAGGCCGCGCTGGTGGGGGCGGTGGCCGACGTTGTGCTGTTGTTGCCCAGCGCGACCGAGTTGGCGTACTGGGCATGGCTGTTGGTTCCGATGGCCACACCGTTGTTGGCGCTGGCGTTGGCGAGTGTGCCCAAGGCCACGCTGGAGACGCCTTCGGCGGTGGAGCCGACGCCGATCGCCACACTGGCGGTGCCGCCAGCCCTGGCGGCAACGCCCAAGGCCTGCGAGGCCGAGCCCAGCGCCACGGCCGAGGAGCCGATCGCCGACGAGCCCCAGCCGGTCGTGTAGGTCCCGCAGCCAAAGGCAATCGATTGCACGCCACGGGCAATCGGCTGGATATTGTTGCGCAGGTAAATGCCGCCATTGTTCGGGTAGCCAGCGGTGGTCGTGAGGCCGTCGCCAGTCCATATCTGGATGCTATCCGTGACCGCGTACTTGTTGCCGGTGTTGGCCAGGATGTTGGTGTACATCTGGCTGGCCGTCAGGGTTGCGGCCCCACCGCCCAAGGCGGGTGTGTAGCCCTCACGGCCAATCACGTAGTCGGCGCCGCAGAAGTCGTCGTCGCCCGACAAACTCATGCTGCCGTGGCTGGGGTAGCCAGTGCCGTTGGTAACGGTGCCCACTAAGTTGGTGCTGGTGTTGTAGGCTGCGTTGAACTGAAAGGCTGCCGCATAGGCATTGGGGGCGGCGAGCACGCAGGCCAAGGCCAAGAGCAGCGCCGGGGCGCTGGCCACACTGCTGCGCTTGCCCCGGGCTTGGCTGGTCTCGGCGACGGCCACCCAACTACCGCTGGATTCGTTGTAGATGGAGCGGTAAATTTTATTCATGGAATAACCTTTGGGCGAATGCAGTCAATGGCTGGGCATGGATATTGAAAATTTCTCTTCTTTGTTTTTTTATGGAAAAGAGTGGCGCAGTAATTTTCGACTTTTAAAAGAAAGAAATTTATTATGTAGGTGTATTGATTTAGGGTATTTCGCGGAAAATTTTCTTTCCGGAAATTCGCGTGAATATATGGGTTTAAACGTATTGGGGCTTCATAATTCAAGCGAGAAATTCTTGTTTTTTTGCCGTGGCAATGTGCTAAATATTCTATTTTTTGAGCGCGGTTTCCACAAAATGCCAAGGTGCACTTGTCGGTGACGGGTGGATCGGCGCGGCACGCCTCCTATAGATCAACGCCGGGCTATATTTCCGGTTGACAGCAAAATGGTCCGCTGCTTCAGGACTGAATACACCTGGTTTCGTGTGCTAACACGGCGCAATAAATGCGTGGATTTCTTTACCAAAAAAATTGAGGCAAAAACCCACCGTTGGCGTTTATAAAAATCTGCAAAAAACCCTTGCCAGGTATCGCACCGGCAGGTTTGCGCACGCCCTGTTTACACGGCAGGTTCAGCCGCCTTTGCGCCATGCCGTTGGCGCAAGGGCAGGCGGCGCCGAAGGGCGTTGGAGTGCTATGGCAGGTGGTTATGATGGATTAACTTTTTTCCCCATCCCACCCCATCCGCCCTGGGCCAGCGCAGGGCCTCCCACAAAATTCAGGAAACCCCCTATGAACCGCAGCCAGTTACGTGTCGGCATCACCATTGGCTTGCAGCATCCCAACGAGACGCTGTGGAATAACGGCATCAAGCAAAACGCTGTGTTTTTGGCGGAAGCTCTGAAATACTGCCCCAACGTGGCGTCGGTGCGGCTGGTCAATACCACCGCTGTCGCTTTGGGCGATGCCTTGCCGTGGGACTTGGCGCGCTGGCCCACGGTGGACTGGGAAGCGGCCAAAGACAGCGTCGACGTGCTGATCGAGCTTGGTGGGCAAATCAGTGCCGCGCAAACAGCCCATTTGCACCAGCGCGGCGCACGCCTGGTCTCTTACTGCTGTGGCTCGGAATATGTGCAGGCGATGGAGTCGATGCTGTTTGATCGGCCGCAGTGGGGTAGCAGCCTTTTTATCAACCTGCATTACGACGACATTTGGATGATTCCGCAGGTGGCCGAACTCAGCCACGGCTACTTCAGCACGCTGCGCCGGCGCAGTGCGCAGGTCGTGCCCTTTGTGTGGGACCCGGTTTTGCTGGAGCAGCGCTGTGCGGCAATGGCCGACGCTGGCTGTTACCAGCCGCACGCGGGCGCACGGCGCCTGAGCGTGATGGAGCCGAATATCAATGTGCTGAAGTTTTGCCTCTACCCAGCCCTGATTGCCGAGCAGGCCTACCGCCAGCAGCCCGAGCGCATTGCGCTGCTGCAAGTGACCAATGCCGAGCGGCTGGCGAGCAAGAATCCAGAGTTCATCTCGCTGATGAACCAGCTCGACATCGTGCGCGAGCACAAGGCTGTGTTCTTAGGACGGCATGACACGCCGCAGTTTTTGGCCGAAAACACCGACGTCGTGCTCTCCCACCAATGGGGCAATCCGCTGAATTACTTCTACCTCGAAGTCTGCTGGCAAGGTTATCCGCTGGTGCACAACGCCGCGCTGTGTGCCGATCTGGGTTATTACTACGCTGGCCACGACTTGGCGGCAGGCGCCGCGCAGCTGCTGGCCGCGCTCGACGGCCATGACGCCCAGGCGCTCGACTACCGGGCCCAGCAGCGCGCCCGGCTGGCGCGTTTTCGCCCCGGCGCAGCGGCCATCACACAGACCTATAGCGCCTTGCTGGACGGCTTGTTTGCGCAGCCATGAACCACCCCCGTAGCGCCTGCGGCGCTCCCCCCTCAAGGGGTGAACGTGACCCCCCCCGAAGCGCCTACGGCGCTCGCCCCCTCAAGGGGGCGCACCCGGCGGCCTGGCCGAGCCAGCTCCACGGGTGCACTGGAAGCGGCGCTCTCGTCGCGTGGCATGGTTTCATCGCTCGGTGGTGCTTGCACAGTGCATGACGGTTAAGGCGACCAGCGCGCACAAGGCCTAAAAAACATCTATTTTGTAGCTTCAACCGCTTGTAATACGGAACATTCCAATAGTATTCTTATTGAAATGCCGTCAATACAAGCGGTAGCAGCTATTAAAAGTAGTGTTTTATCGCCAAAAGTGCTTAAAAATCCACCAAACTCAGCCCCACATTCAACACTGTGCGGCGGCGGTTGTAGTCGAGCAGGCTGTCGCCGTAGCCGCTGAAGAGCTGGGTGTGCAGGCGCAGGCCACTGTCGGGGCGGCTGGTGCTGCCCAGTGTCTTGAGCCACTCCAGGCGCAGTGAGCCGCGTGCGTCGCGCTTGAGGTTGTGGCGCAGTGTGGCGATCAGCATGTTTTCGCGGTTGACATTCCAGGCCGCACCCAGCTCGGCGCGGCCAATGTAGTGGCTGATGTCGGGGTTGTCGTCTTTGTGGGCGGCTTCGCTGATGCGCCGCCAAACCCGTCCGGTCAGGCTGAAGCTGTCGCCTTGCTCGATGCCGGCCAGCAGCGAGACCCGGTTCCAGCTGCGCGACAGCGGCAGGCTTTGCCCGTTTGACTGGTGCGTGATCGCCGCGCCGCTGTAGCGCATGCGCCAGCCGCCGGGGAGTTGGACCTCGCTCGGGTAGATGTAGACCAGCTCGGGCTCATGGTCGGTGGAGCGAAACGGGCTCGACAACTCTTTGTTGAACAGCTGCCAGTACGACTGCTGGGTGTAGCCAAACCAGAGCGAGTCTTTGCGCAGCGCGTCCTCTGCCGTCAGCAGGTTTTGCGCCAGCTTGGTGCGCACCGAGAGTTGCAAGCGGGTTTCTTGGTTTTGGTAGTCACGCGGCTCGGCTGCGCTGTTGTCCGGGTTGGGCGAGCTTGGCTGGCGGTTGACGCTGCTGGCCGCCGTCAGGGCAAAGCCGGTGGTGCGGTAGCCGCGCAGTGTGAAGCTGCCGCAGTCGGTGGCGGGCTCCAGCTCCCAAAACCGCGACAGGGTGCTGTGCTGCGGCGACTTGCACGGCTTGGTCAGCGTGATGGCGTCGGCATAGGCCAGGTCGTCGGCGCTGGGCTGTGGCCCAGCGGGCGGCGTGCCTTCGGCGCTGGCCAGCGCACCCGCGAAGCCGGTGGGGTTGGGCAGCGCTGCGGCTGGCGTTGCGCCGGCCTGGGTCTGCGCCTGCGCCCATTGGTCAAAGCAGGCCAGCCGGGCGGTCTTGTCTTGCGCCAAGCCGCTGCACTGCTGCCAGCCCTGGTTCAGGCCACCAGCGGTGGGCGGCGGCTGGGCCAGCGCCGGGCTCAGGTTCAGGCCCAGCAGCCCGGCGGCTGTGGCGCTCAGTGCCAGCCGGGTTGCTTGCGCAAGATGAAGCTGTGTTCTTGGGGGTTGGCGGCGTCGGTCCATATTCCTCGGATCTCCTGGGCGCAAGAGCCTTCCACCACACGGCCTATCCATGTGGCAGAAATGTTCTCGCCGTTGACAGATTCTTCCAATGTGAAATCAGCGCCTTCGATGTCGCCGGCGAGCAGCGCCGGGCTATCGTTGCGGGTGACGGTGCCGCGCACGCTGTCGCCCCATTCGGGGTGGCGCTCCAGGCGCAGTGCGGCGCTGCCGGGCTGGCCGTCGATGTCGGCCTGCCACAGGCCGTAGAGCTGTTGCACGCGGGTGTCGCTGGCGGCGGGGCAGGCCGCCGCAGCGGTTTGGCCGGGCGGCGCTGGGCGCGGGCTGCTTTGGGCGTTGGCGCTCCCAGGCACGGCCCCCGACAGCACCGAAGCCGCCAGGCAGAGCGTGCGTAGCCAGGCTTTCATGGGCGCGCAGCCTGGACGGCAGCCGCAGCATTCGCCTCGGCTTTTTGGGCAAATTCGGCGCGCAAGGCCTTGAGCTTGGCACGCGGGTCTTCACGCACGGTGTCACGGCTCAAATCCATCTCCTGGATGAAGCGGCTGGGTTGGGCGCTCACCATGTCACGGCCTTTTTTGCGTTTGCGGGTCCAGCTGACCGCCAGGCTGCGCTGGGCGCGGGTGATGCCGACATACATCAAACGCCGCTCTTCTTGCAGGCGCAGGGCCGTCTCGTCGGTGACTTTTTCTTGCCGACCCTCGTCGTCATCGAGCTTGAACGGCAGCATGCCCTCGGTCACCCCCACCAGCAGAACGTGCGGCCACTCCAGCCCTTTGGAGGCGTGCAGGGTGGACAGCGTGACCACGTCTTGGTCTTTTTCGCGCTCTTGGATGGTCGACAGCAGGGCAATGGTTTGCGCCACCTCCAGCAAGGTCTTGCTCTCGGCAACGGTGCTGGCGCCTGCGCTGTCATCGATTTGGCCGCCGCAGCGGGCCGCCATCCAGTCGCAAAAGTCCATCACGTTGCCCCAGCGCGCAGCGGCAACTTTCTCGCTGTCCTCGCCGTCGTAGAGGTGTTTTTCGTAGCCTATTTCTTTCAGCCAACTGTCCATAAAGGCGCGTGCCGCCTCGGCCCCCACCGTGTGGCGGGCGCGGTATTCAAGGTCATTCAGGTAGCGGCCAAACTCGTGCAGGCTCTCGACCGCGCGCCGGGGCAGCAGGCTTTGCAGCGAGGCGCTGAACAGCGCGGCAAACAGGCTGAGCCGGTAGTTTTTGGCAAATTCACCCAGCTGCCCGAGCGTGGTGTGACCAATGCCGCGCTTGGGCGTGTTGATGGCGCGCAAGAAGGCCGGGTCGTCGTCGTTGTTGATCCACAGCCGGAACCAGGCGCACAAATCCTTGATTTCGGCGCGGTCAAAGAAGCTCTGCCCGCCCGAGACTTTGTAGGGAATGTTGGCGCGGCGCAGCGCTTTCTCAAAGGTCTTGGCCTGGTGGTTGGCGCGGTACAGGATTGCAAAATCGCGCAACTCAGTCGGCTTGGCACCCTGGGCGCCACTGCTGGCGCTGGCGTGCAGCGACTGGATTCGCGCCACGGCGCGCTCGGCCTCGTGCTCTTCGTTGTCGGCGTCCACCACCCGCACCGGCTCGCCCTCGCCGAGTTCGCTGAACAGGGTTTTGGGAAACAGCTTGGGGTTGAGCTGGATCACGTTGTTGGCGGCGCGCAGGATGGCGCTGGTGGAGCGGTAGTTTTGCTCCAGCTTGATCACCTTGAGCTGCGGAAAATCCTGCGGCAGCCGCTTCAGGTTGTCCAGCGTGGCCCCGCGCCAGCCGTAGATCGATTGGTCGTCATCGCCGACCGCCGTAAAGCGCGCCCGCTCGCCCACCAAATGCTTGAGCACTTCGTACTGCGTGGCATTGGTGTCTTGGTACTCGTCAACCAGCACATGGCCCATTGCCTGCTGCCACTTGGCGCGAATAGCGGGAAACTCATTCAGCAGCTTGAGCGGCAGGCTGATCAAGTCGTCAAAATCCACGCTCTGGTAGGCGCTGAGCCGCTCTTCGTAGCGCGCCATCACGGTGGCCGTGATGCGCTCGTTGTCGTCTGCAGCAGCGGCCAGCGCCTGTTCGGCGTTCAAGCCCATGTTCTTCCAGCGGCTGATGGTCCACTGCCACTGGCGCGCGGTGGCGGCGTCCACGCTGCCGCCCGCGTCCTTCAGGATGCTGGTGACATCGTCGGCATCCAAAATGCTGAACTGGGGCTTGAGCCCGAGCGCGCTGCCGTCCTCGCGCATCATGCGCACGCCCAGAGCGTGGAAGGTGCACACCAGCACTTCGCGTGCGCCCCGCCCAATAAGGCTCTTGGCGCGCTCGCGCATTTCGGTGGCGGCTTTGTTGGTAAAGGTGATGGCGGCAATCCGCTTGGGCGCCAGCCCGGCCTCGATCAGCTGGCCGATTTTGTGGGTGATAACCCGCGTCTTGCCCGATCCCGCGCCGGCCAGCACCAGGCACGGCCCGCCCAAATAGTGGACAGCTTCGAGTTGGGCAAGGTTCAGGCCAGAAGACATGGGCAATACAGCAAGGGCGGGGGTGGCGGGTGGCGGGTGGCGGGTGGCGGGTGGCGGGTGGCGGGTGGCGGGTGGCGGGTGGCGGGTGGGCAGGGGCTGCCGTGGTTAAAAGCGGTAGGTGCTGAACACGGCAAAGGTGTTTTGTGACTTCTTCTCGGTGATCGGGCTGTTCGCTGCGTCACCGCGCAGTTGGACTGCGCTGTACTTTGCGCCCAGGCCCCATTGCGGCGTGATGCGGTAGTCGGCCGCAACCGCAAAGCGCAGGCTGTGAACACCGCTTTTCGCGCTGTAGGCGGGGCGGCCCGAGCGCGCGCTTTGGTCGGCGTCGATGCCAAAAAAAGTCTGCGTGTACTTGTTGTCGCCCCAGCCCAGTCCGGGCCCGGCGGTCACCACCAGCTGCTCCGAGAGCCGCAGCTTGCCGTCCAGATCAAGGGTGATTTGCGTGCCGTGGCGTTTGCCGCCCAAGTCGGTTACGACCGTGCCGCGCAGCGCCCAGTGCTCTTCGTGGTAGCTGGCAAAAGCCGCGCCCAGCACGGTGGCATCAATATCGCCAAGGCCTTGCAGCCGCGCCGCATCCGAGGCCTTGCGCGGTTTGCGAAAGTTGCCGCCCAGCCCCAGGCCGACGCGCAGCTTTTCCTCCTGAACCACAAAGGCCCCAATACCAGCGGGAATACCCGCACCCGGCACCGCGCCAATGAAGTAGCGGCCATAGCCCGCGCCCAGTAGCGGAATGGCCCGGACGTCTTTTTCGCCGCTGCCAGGGTAGAGCGGCTGCTGCACGGCGCCCAGCCCAGCGGTGAATTGCCAAGCTGTCGCCGCCTGCGGTGGCTGTTGCGCCAGCGCTGCGGGGGCGCCGCCGACAAGCCCAAGTGCGGACAGGCAGATGTTGCGAAAGAGGTTCATCAGGTTTTAATCCAAAGCTTAAGGGGCGAAAGAGAGGGGATACACAAAATAAATAGCTGCCAGCGCATGATTCAAATAGGTTTCATATTGATTTATGCCTGAAACCCATATACAACAAGCGGAGACAGCTATTAAAGTAGCATTTTGGGGTTTAAATCCCCCATTCCACAGCCAACAGGCGGCATTCTGGCATGGCGCGGCGGATGTGAATGTGCCTGCGGGTGGCACTTGGGCACCGCCAAGCGCCTGGCCCAAGCGCGATCAAGAGCGATCAAGAGCGCCCCAATCGCGCTCAAATCACCAGCGGATCGACGTCCACCGCCCAGCGGATCAGCCCCTTGTGCTCGGCCTGCTGGCGCGTGCTTTGCAGCACGCTGTGCCAGACGCTTAGAAATTTTTGCAAAGCGTTACGCGAAGGGCTCTCGACCAGCATTTGGGCGCGTTCGATATTCGCCACACGCTGGACCGTCATGGGCACAGCCGGGTAGAGCGTGACCTGCTCCAGTCCCGCCAGCGCTAGCGCCAAGGCCTGTTCGCGGGCGGCATTGAGAAAGCCCTGCGCCACCTCTTGCGTGCGGGCGTCGGCGCGCACCAGTGCCTGAAAGGCAAACGGCGGCATCGCCGCGCCCTGGCGCTCGCGCAGTTGCTGGGCGGCAAAGGCCGGGTAGTCGTGGCGTTTGAGCGCCTCGAACACCGGGTGCGCGGGGTGCTGGGTTTGCACCCACATTTCGCTGCGCGCGCTGTGCGCAGCGTCACGCCCGGCGCGCCCCGCTGCTTGCATCAGCAGGCTGAACAGGCGCTCGGGCGCCCGAAAATCGCTGGAAAACAGCGCCCCGTCCGGGTTCACTGCCGCCACCAGCGTGATGTGGCGAAAGTCATGGCCTTTGGCAATCATCTGGGTGCCAACCAGCACGTCGACTTCGCCAGCATGCACCTGCGCCAATTGGGTCTCTAGCGCTCCTTTGAGCTTGGTGCTGTCGGCGTCGATGCGCACAATCCGCAGCCGACTGCCGTCGACGGGCCGCCGGCAGTCGCCCAGCAGCTCGGCCAAGTGCTCTTCGATGCGCTCAGTGCCGCGCCCAAGGGCGCTGATGTCGGCGTTGCCGCAGGCCGGGCAGGCGGCGGGCACGCGCTCGGTGAAGCCGCAGTGGTGGCAGCGCAGGCTGCGGTCGATTTTGTGGAACACGCGGTAGGCGCTGCAATGCGGGCATTCGCTCTTCCAGCCACAGTCGTTGCAGCCCAGCACGGGCGCGTAGCCCCGGCGGTTCAAGAACACCATGCTTTGCTCGCCGCGTGCCACCCGTTCGCGGATCGCCGCCAGCAGCGGGGCTGAAAAAATTGCGCGCCGAGGCTGCATATTCATATCCACCCGGCGCACCAGCGGCAGGCTGCCCGCACCAATCCGGCTTGGCATCGCCAGCCGCTGGTAGCGCCCGCCCTCGGCCTGCGGGCGGCTGTGGTGCCAGCTCTCCAGCGAGGGCGTGGCCGAGGCCAGCAACACCTTGGCGCCTTCGAGCCGCCCCCGGTAGACCGCCAGGTCACGCGCCGAGTAGCGCGCCCCCTCTTGCTGCTTGTAGCTGGGGTCGTGCTCTTCGTCGACCACGATCAGGCGCAGCCGGGGCAGCGAGGCAAACACCGCCATGCGCGTGCCCAGCACAATCCGCGCCGCGCCGCTGTGGGCGCCCAGCCAGGCACGCAGGCGCTGGGCCGGGGTCATGCCGCTGTGCAGCGAGACCACCAAGGCGGCGCCAAAGCGCGCCTGCACCCGTGCCTCTAACTGCGGCGTGAGGTTGATCTCGGGCACCATCAGCAGCGCCTGCGCGCTCGGGTCGGCATCCAGCAACTGCTGCACGCAACGCAAATAGACCTCGGTCTTGCCGCTGCCGGTGGCACCAAACAGCAAAAACGGGCCTTTATTTGATCCAAATTGGTCTATAGCGCTTTGCTGCTCTACGCTAATCGCTATCAATTTTGAAGAGTCTTTGTGCGCTTCCTCGGCGTGGCTTGGCGCCGCCGCTGCACGCGCCTTCAGCCGCCGCGCCAATTGCTGCGCACTCAAATCGCGCAGCTGCGGAGGCAGTGCCGCCAGCGCCACTTCGCCCAGCGAGCGCTGGTAATAGCGCGCCGCAAACGCCACCAGTTGCCGCCACGACGCTGGCAGCGGGGCCAGCTCCAGCACAGCAGCCACTGGCTTGAGCAGCACGCCCGCCGGCAAAGCTGCAGCGTTCGGGTCGGCCTCCCAGACAATGCCCAGCGTCTCGCGCCGCCCCAGCGGCACCCGCACCAGGCTGCCGGGCAGCAGCGGCTGTGCGTTGCGGTAGGTCAAGGCAGCGGCAATCAGGCTATGGGCAGGGGTTTGAAGCAGGACGCAAACGTGGTAGGGCATGGGCGGAAAAAGGCAGGAATCTCAAATGCTTGATTTGGTGGGTTTTTATCAAGTGAACTGGCGAAGTCGGCGCTAAGCCATTGATTCACAAGCGCTTTACAAGTAACTCCCGTTTTCTGTGGATAACTTTGTTGATATCTATGCTTGAGGCCGGCCAAAGCCGCATGAAACAAGGCTTTGATCAAACTGCCCACGAAAAAAGCAAACTTTAAAGCCTATATAAATCAAGTACTTACGGCGCTATTGCTTTTATAGTGATTGCGCACGGCCAGCATGCGCTAGGTCAAAGCGAAGCACAGAATTTGTGCATAAGTGAGATGGGGGCAGACTTTATTTTTCTGGCCCCAAGGCCTAAACCAAGCTCCAAACCGTGCTAAGCGCCGGTCGGACTTGATCGGGGCATCGGCTGCAATGGCCCGCTGGGCTCCATGTCGCTTCGATGCGATCAAGTCCGACAGTCTCCTAGACGGCGCCGCGCAGCCGCCGCGAGTGGCGCTGCACAGCCTCCACCAGCGCGGCCACATGCTCGGGCTGTGTGTGCTGGTTGATGCCGTGGCCAAGGTTGAAAATATGCGTCGGCCCAACCTGGCTGCGGTCGGTGTGCGGTGTGCCAAAACTGTTCAAGCTGCGCAGCACCTCACGCTCAATCGCCGCCGGTGGGGCAAACAACACGTTCGGGTCGATATTGCCTTGCAGCGCCTTGCCCGGCCCCCCCACGGCGCCGCCGACCTGGGCCCGGGCCTGGCCCAGATTGACAGTCCAGTCCAGCCCCAACACCTCGCAGTCAAGCCCGGCCATCGCCTCCAGCCACAGGCCGCCACCCTTGGTGAAGACCAGGCGCGGCACGTCTTGGCCATCAGGGCCAATGCGCTTGAGCTGGGCCAGCACCTGCGCGGTGTAGGCCAGGCTGAACTGCTGGAACGCGCCGTCGGCCAGGACGCCGCCCCAGCTGTCAAAAATCATCACCGCCTGCGCGCCAGCGTCGATTTGCGCGTTCAGGTACTGCGCCACCGCGTCGGCGTTGGTTTGCAAAATGCGCTGCATCAGGTCGGGGCGGCTGTAGAGCATGCTTTTCACCAACCGGTAGTCGCTCGAGCCCGCGCCCTCGACCATGTAGCAGGCCAGCGTCCACGGGCTGCCGGCAAACCCAATCAGCGGCACCCGGCCTTGCAGGGCGCGGCGGATCGAGGCCACCGCGTCAAACACATAGCGCAGCCGGTCCATATCGGGCACGGCCAGCTTGGCCACGTCAGCTTCATCGCGCACCGGCGAGGCAAAACGTGGGCCTTCGCCCAAAGCGAACGACAGGCCCAGGCCCATCGCGTCAGGCACGGTCAAGATGTCGCTGAACAAAATCGCCGCGTCCAGCGGAAAACGCTCCAGCGGCTGCAAGGTGACCTCGGTTGCGTAATCAACGTTGGTGGCCAGGCCCATGAAGCTGCCAGCCAGAGCGCGCGTTGCCTTGTATTCCGGCAAATAGCGGCCCGCTTGGCGCATCAGCCACAAAGGCGTGGTGTCGGTGGCCTGGCGACGGCAGGCACGGAGGAATGTGTCGTTTTGGAGAGGGGCAAACATCGCCCGATTGTCGCAGGCAGCTTGGAGGCGCTGGCCCCCGTCGCCTCCTGCTAGGCCGACTGGCGCGCGATGATGGAAAAACCGATGTCCAAAATCGGTTGCGCAACCGCTCGCCCCTCCACCCGGTCCACGATGTACTGGGCCGCGGTCTCGCCAATGCGGCTGCCGTCAATCCGCACTGTCGTCAGCGCGGGCTCCAGGCTGGCCGCAAACTCCAGGTCGCCCAAACCCACGACCCCCAACTGGCTCGGCACACCAAGGCCACGCGCCTGCGCCTCCACCATGACGCCCAAGGCCAGCATGTCGGAGCTGCAAAAAACGGCGTCAACCCCGCCGGCACGCTCCAGCAGTTGGCCCAGGGTGCTGCGCCCGGCGCCCAGCGTGGTGGGCGCCGGGCGCAGGCAGACGGGGATGTCCATGTCCATACCCAGGCTGCGGGCTTGGCGCAGAAAACTGGCGTTGCGGCGCTGGGCGCGTTCATCTTGGCCGCTGATCAAGGCGGGGCGGCGGTAGCCACGCTGGTGCAGCCAGGCGCAGACCGCGCTGCCGATGTCTTCATTGGAGAAACCCACCAGCATGTCGATGGGTGTGGGCGTCAAGTCCCAGGTTTCCACCACCGGAATGCCCGAGGCCAGCAACTGGCGGCGGCCCGCCGGGGTGTGCATGATGCCGGTGAGCACGATGCCGTCCGGGCGGCGCCGGATGATGGCGTCCAGCAAGGCGTCCTCACGTGACACGTCATAACCACTCTGGCCGATCATCAGTTGGTAGCCCCTGGCGTCCAGTGCCGCATTCAGCGCCCGGGTGGTCTCCTGGAACACGGGCCCCACAAGGGTGGGCAACACGGCTGCCACCAGCCTGGCCCGGGATGAACGCAGGCCACCGGCCATGCCGTTGGGCACAAACCCGGTGCGCTGCACCACGGCCTGCACCTTGGCCCGGGTGGCGGGCAAGACCTGCTCCGGGTGGTTCAACGCCCGTGACACCGTCATGGAGGAGACACCCGCGAGGCGCGCGATATCGTGGATGGTCAGGGTTTGCGACATGCCAAAGGCGGACAGGGAAGTGGAAGTTTGGGCTGCTGATGTTATCAGTAACAAATAAGGCCGGAACGGGTCTTGTGCTGAATTTACCGCCCTTCCTCGCCTTGATGTCAAGGGTTATCCCTCTGTTTTTGGGGTTGTAACAGTTATAAACTTTGCCTTGCTTGGTATCGATAACATTTTGTAGATACCTTGGCCACATGGCCGCTGTTCAAAACCGCTTATGCCCATTCCATCGACTTTTTCCACGCCCCATATCACCGCGCTGCGGGTGGTTCCTGTTGCCGGCCAAGACGGCATGCTGATGAACTTGAGCGGCGCGCACGGCCCGTTCTTCACCCGCAACCTGCTGATCCTGTGCGACAGCGCCGGCCATACAGGTGTGGGTGAAGTGCCCGGCGGCGAAAAAATCCGCCAGACACTGGAAGACGCCCGTGCGCTCATCGTCGGCCAGCCCGTCGGTAATTACAACGCCGTCCTGAACACCATGCGCACCCAGTTCGCCGAACGCGACAGCGGCGGGCGCGGCCAGCAGACCTTCGACCTGCGCATCGCCATCCATGCAGTGACAGCCGCCGAAGCGGCCTTGCTCGACCTGTTAGGCCAGCATCTGGGTGTGCCGGTGGCAGCGCTGCTCGGCGAAGGCCAACAGCGCGATGCCGTACAAATGCTGGGCTACCTGTTCTACGTAGGTGACCGCCAGAAGACCGATCTGCCTTACCGCAGTGAGCCCGGCGCCGACAACGACTGGTTCCGCCTGCGCCACGAAGAGGCCATGACTGCTGAGTCCATCGTGCGCCAGGCCGAAGCCGCGCAAAAGCGCTACGGCTTCCAAGACTTCAAGCTCAAGGGCGGCGTGCTGCGGG
>JAYVXE010000317.1:0-14234 GCA_043785395.1 Burkholderiaceae bacterium
ATCAGGGAAAACACCATGCCCACAGATTGCGTCCAATCCGGCAGCGCGGTGTAATGCAAATGGTGCGGACCCGCCCACATGTAGGTAAAGATCAGCGCCCAGAAGTGGACGATCGACAGACGGTAGGAATACACCGGCCGCTCAGCCTGTTTGGGGATGAAGTAATACATCATGCCGAGGAAGCCTGCGGTCAAGAAGAAACCCACGGCGTTGTGCCCGTACCACCACTGCACCATCGCATCTTGCACACCGGCGTAGGCCGAGTAGCTCTTCATCCAGCCAGCCGGCATCTCGGCACTGTTGACCACGTGCAACAAGGCCACGGCCAAAATAAACGCACCGTAAAACCAGTTGGCCACATAAATATGGCGCACCCGGCGCTTGGCAATGGTGCCAAAGAACACAATCGCATAAGACACCCAGACCAGGGTGATCAAAATGTCGATTGGCCACTCCAGCTCGGCATATTCTTTACCGGTGGTATAGCCCAGCGGCAGACTGATTGCCGCCGCCAAAATCACCAACTGCCAACCCCAGAACACAAACGCCGCCAATGCAGGGGCGAACAAGCGGGTCTGGCACGTGCGCTGGACCACAAAGAAGCTGGTGCCAATCAGCGCGCAGCCGCCAAACGCAAAAATCACCGCATTGGTGTGCAAGGGCCGCAAGCGGCCATAGCTAAGCCAGGGAATCCCAAAATTGAGCTCAGGCCATGCCAGCTGGGCCGCAATCAGCACCCCCACCAACATGCCAACCACGCCCCATACCACCGACATGAGAGAAAACTGCCGTACCGCGGTATCGCTGTATACGGCGGCTAATTCTGGAGATTTCATCGAACACCTTCCTTGTTTGGCAAGAGTGTCTTGCGCCCCAGGTGTCCGCGTATTGATGCATGTCAATCGTTGTTCAAAATTCGTTCCCCTTCTTGCTCAACCGCCTCAAACTGACCGTGGTAGATAGCCCACCACAGGCCGCCCAGAATCAGCAGCACCAAAACCACCGACAACGGAACCAACAAAAACAAGATATCCATCGCAAAGCTCCCGTACAAGCCCTCGCCTTCATGGCGGCAAGGGGCGCGACAAGCGTGCCGCATTCAACACCACAAACAACGAGCTAAGCGCCATGCCAAGCCCCGCCAACCAAGCCGGCAACCAGCCCACCATGGCCAGCGGCACACACACGGCGTTATAGGCGGCGGCCCAACCCAGATTTTGGCGCACCACGCCCAGCGCACGCCGCGCCAGCAACAGCGTCTGCGGCACGCGCAGCAACTGATCGCCCAGTACCACAAAATCCGACTGCGCCTGCGCCAACGGCACCGCCAACCCAAACGCAAACGAGGCATGGGCGGCGGCCAGCACCGGGCCATCGTTGAGCCCATCGCCCACCATCGCCACCCGCCGGCCTTCGGCCTGCCAACGGCGCAGCCACTCCAGCTTGTCGTCGGGACTGCAAGCGCCCACGGCGAATACAGGCGCCCCCCCCAACTCAGCCGCCAGCTCAGCCGCCACCCGCGCCACCGCAGCAGGCGCGTCGCCCGACAACAGCCGCACCGAAACCCCCGCCTGCGCCAGCGCCGCCACGGCAGCGCCAGCATCAACACGCACATCCTCGGCCAGCACAAAGCTGGCCAACCAGCCGCTGGCGTCGCTCAAATGCACCTCGGGTGAGTTTTGCGTGCTGCCGCTGGCGGGCAGGTCGCAAAACGCCGCCGAACCCAGGCGCAGTGTGCCAACAACGTCAACACCAGCGCCTGGTGCCAACAGCTCGGCACTGAGCCCGGCACCGCTGCGCTCGTGCACGGGCCCCAGCGTCCAGCCGCCCTCCTGCGCCAACGGCGCTTGCTGCTGGTGACGCACAAGGGCGCGCGACACCGGGTGCAGCGACTGCGCCGCCAGCTGCGCCGCCAAAGCAAGCACGGCGCCAGCCGCAACACCGTCGCGACAACGCAGCGCCACCACCGCCAAGCCGTCTTGGGTCAGGGTGCCGGTTTTGTCAAAAATCACGCTGTCAACCTCGGCCAGCGCCTCCAGCGCCCGCAAGTCACGCACCAACACCCCACCGCGCGCCAAAGAGCCAGCAGCGGCCAGCAGCGCCGCCGGGGTCGCCAGCGACAGCGCACAGGGGCAGGTGACGATCAGCACCGCCGCACTCACCATCAGCGCATGGCCGGGGTCACTTGGCCACCACCAAGCGCCAGCGCCCACGGCGGCCAACAGCACCATCCATAAAAACGGCGTCGCCATGCGGTCGGCCAACTGCGCCAAGCGCGGCTTTTGCTGGGCCGCGTCCTCCATCAGCGCAACGATCTGGGCAAAGCGGGTGTCCGCCCCCAAGCGCTCGATCCGCAGCTGCACCGCCGCCAACAGGTTGTTGCTGCCAGCCAGCACATGCGCGCCCACCGCACGCGGCAGCGGACGCGACTCGCCACTGAGCAAGGCCTCGTCCACCAAAGTCTGGCCCAGCACAATCTTGCCGTCGGCCGGGAACGCCTCGCCCGGCAACACCTGGAGCAGATCACCAACGCGCAGACGGCGCAGCGCAACCCGCTCAAAACGACCGTCCTCCCCATCCGTCACAGCGCGCAACACGCTGTCGGGCAGACGCTGCGTCAAGGCCTCCAACGCGCCCGCCGTGCGATCCCGCAGCCGCAGCTCCAGCCAGCGCCCGGTCAGCAAGAAAAAGACGAACATCGTCAGCGAATCAAAATACACCTCTTGGCCGAACACCCCGCCGGGATTGAACGTTCCCGCCGAGCTGATGCCGAACGTGATCGCCATGCCCAGCGCCACCGGCAAATCCATATTGATCCGACCGCGCCGCAAATCACGCCAGGCATTGCTGAAAAATGGCCCGCAGGAAAAGCAAATCACCGGCAACGACAGCACCCACGAAGCCCAGCGCAGCAGTTGCAGCATGTCGGGCGTCATCTCGCCGGGCCGGGCCAGGTAGACCGGGGCCGCGTACATCATCACCTGCATCATGCAAAAACCGGCCACCAACCAACGCCACAGCGCCTGGCGCAGCGTCCGCTGACGCGCCTCCCGCAACAAGGCATCGCCGGCGGGCAAGGCGGTATAGCCAGCGCGTTGCACCGCACCCATCCACGCCGAGGGCCGCGTCGCCTGCGCCGACCAGACCACCCGCGCACGCTGGCTGGCCGCATTCACCTCGGCCTGCAACACCCCCGGCGTTGCGAGCAAAGCCTGCTCAATCGAGAACGCACAGGCCGCACAGCGCATGCCCTCAATCACCAGCCGGGACTCCCAGCAGATGGCGACAGTCGCGGTATCGGTATCGGTTGTGGCCGTGGTTGCCGCCTTGGAGCCTGCGCTCCTGTGAGGCGGCACAGCCTGCGGCACCGGGCTGCTGAACAGCGCCCACTCCTCGGGCAAGTCCAGCAAAAGCAGCCGTTCTTGCAGCGGTTCAATGGGGCGCGTTGGCAATGGGGAGGCAGACAAAGACACAGCAGACATCGCTCAAGCCTAGCAAAAAGTGGGCAATGGTGTCTTGATTTTGATCAAGCCTCTTCACAGACAATCCCAGACTCCCAACCCAAGGAGTTCCCATGTCCCATGCAGACCCCTCTTTAGCCGCCCGCTTCGAGGCCGCAGCCGCTAGCGCCCAAGACCTCAGTGTTCGCCCCAGCAACGCCAACCTGCTCAAACTGTACGCGCTCTATAAACAGGGCAGCGCAGGCAACAACAGCGCAGCCAAGCCAGGTCTCAGCGACCTGGTGGGCCGCGCCAAATGGGAGGCTTGGCAACAGCTCAGCGGCCTCGCCCAGGTTGACGCACAGCAGCAGTACATCGACTTGCTGGCCTCCTTAACCTGAGCCACCCCCGTAGCGCCTGCGGCGCTTCCCCCTCAAGGGGGCGCACCCTGTCGCCTGGCAGAGCCAGATCCACGGGTGCACTGGGGCGCGCTCGTCTAGCGGCGTAGTTTCATCCTTCGGGGTGCTTGCCCAGTGCATGACAGTTAGAGTGATTTGGGTCGGCCTGTGGCGACCCAAACCACCGGGGCAAGACTCAATCATGCTGCCGCTTTTTGAGGAAGCCAAGTCTGATCCGGTATCGCCTTGAGCGCACGCACTGGCGATACACAGATCACCCACAGCTGAAGGGCAAAGCCCACGGTGGCGACGCTCAGGCAAGCGGATACACCGAATTGGGTCGCGATGAACGCGCCCAACGCCGCACCAAGCGGTCTTGCGCCAAAGGTGGCCGTCATGACGAAAGCAGAAACACGCCCGAGCAGCGCATTCGGCGTCACGGCTTGGCGCAGGGTCACGGTGGAGATCGTCCAGAGGATTGGCCCGGCCCCGAATAAGAAAAAACCCAGACTCACGAGAAAAACACTCGGAACCCAGACCGTCGCGAGCATGACTGCTGCGGCCAGAAAGCCGAAGCTGGGGCCAATGACGACCATGGTGCCAAAAGACATTCGACGGGCCAGCGCCGGCGCAGCCAAAGCACCAGCGATCATTCCCACGCCATAGATGCCGAGCGTCAAGCCGACCTCCGTCGCTGACAGACCGAGGGTTTCAACAGCATAGGCAACATAGATCGCCAAGATGACGAACCACGATAGGTTGAAGAAGACGGCGGTGATCAAAACCGGCCGGAGCAAGGCATGGCGGGCCATAAACCCGGCGCCTTCTCGCAGATCTTGGAGCAAGTTCCGCCTGATCGGACTCGCCTTCTCCCCTTGCGGTAGCCTGAGGAGAAGGGCCACGGCGCTCAGGGAAAGTGCCGTGGCCAGTGCATAGGCGACTGGAGCACCGGTCCAGCCGACGAGCGCACCCCCAAGAGCCGGCCCGGCGGCAAAAGCAGCGCTGCGCGCCAGCTCCAACCAACGGTTCGCGTCACTCAGCCGGGCTTGAGGCACCAGTGAAGGGACAAGCGCCGGCGCAGCGACGCTGTAGCAAACGGTACCAATTGCACCGACAAAGCCCAGAGCCGACAAGCCCAGTAAATTGAGCCGCCCGAATCCGAGAAGGAGCAGGATAGCCAGGAGTGAGGCCGTGCGTAAGGCCTCTGAGCCGACCATCAGCATGCGCCGCGAAGCACGGTCGGCGACAAGACCCGCAGGAATGGACAGCAGCAGGAATGGCAAGGTCTGTGCAGCCTGTAACCAGCCAGTCTCGGCGGGCCCTGCCTTCAACAAGAAAACGGCGGTCAAAGCTGCGGCAGACAGCGCGATCTGTTCGGAGAACTGCGCGCACAGATTGGACCAGCCAAGACGCTTGAAGGCCGCAGAAAATGGCGGCGGTGCGCTCGATGCCTCGACCGGCGCGGTGGGGTCGGATAAAGCCTGCTTGGCATGGGACTGTGTGATCGTAGACATCGGGTGAAGGGCTCCTTTTTGGCTTCACCGTCTACGGTATCGAAAGCACTTTGGGGATTCACCCCGGTTCTTGCCATCCCATCGAAAAGTTGTCCTTACGCGCATTCGCACCTTCATCGGCATGGCAGGCCTCCCGCTGGAGGAGCGCACGTTTGCGCTCAACGCCCCAGGCGTAGCCAGAGATGGCCCCGTCAGTTCTGACCACCCTGTGACAAGGGATGGCGACGGCCAGGTTGTTGGCTGCGCAAGCCCCGGCAACGGCACGGACAGCCTTTGGCGCACCGATGCGTGCGGCTATTTCGGCATAAGAGGCGGTCTGGCCAGCGGGAATATTGGCCAGCGCCTGCCAGACGCGCTGCTGAAAGGCCGTACCCCGGATATCGAGCGGCAAATCGTGGCCAAGGTACGGTGCTTCAACCAGGCCCACAACCCGTGCCACAAGCGTTTCGTAATCCCGGTCAGCACCAATCAGACGCGCTTTGGGAAAGCGGTCCTGAAGATTGCGCACAAGTTCGTCGGGATCACCGCCGAGCAGGATGGCGGCGACCCCTTTGCCGCTCGATGCCGTCAGGATCGTGCCGAGCGTGCTTTCCCCCACCGCGAAATGAATTTCTTCATCGACGCCACCGGCCCGGTACCGGTTCGGCGTCATTCCCAGAATCGCATTGGATTTTTCATAGAACCGTCCACTTGAATTGAAACCGGCGTCGTACAGCGCCTCGGTCACGCTGCCCGGCCCCTTCAAAATCTGGCGCACCCTCAAAGCGCGTTGTGCGCTGGCATAGGCCTTCGGGGTCAAGCCGGTAGTCGCCTTGAACACGCGGTGAAAATGCCTCGGGCTCAGGGCCAGCGCGGCGGCGAGATCGCTCAGCGCCAGCTCACTCTCACTTTCTTCGATGAGCCGACAGGCCCGCGCCACCAAGGCGGCATTGCCGGATTGAGGCGACATCGCGTCGGGATGGCAGCGCTTGCAGGGACGAAAACCGGTCGCACGGGCAGCCTCTAAGGTCTCGTGGAGCTGGACATTTTTTGGGTTGGCCGTCCGCGACGGGCAGGACGGACGGCAATAGACGCCCGTCGTCACGACCGAGTACCAAAACTGGCCATCGGCAGAGATGTCGCGGGCAAAGATCTGCGCCCACCGCGGGTCATCCACCACAGACGTGTGAACAGGGTGGCCAGCCATCGCTCAGGTCCGCAGGATGGAGACGCCACCGTCAGCGCGCATCGCGGCTCCAGTCACAAAACTTGATGCATCCGAGGCCAAAAAGAGCGCTGCTCTGGCAATTTCTTGCGGCGCTGCCATCCGCCCCAAGGCATGCAGGCCTTCAACGAAGGCCTTGTTTTCCGGCGTGCTGGCAGCCGCGCGCCCCATCGGCGTATCCGTACCGCCTGGCAGCAGGGCATTGGAGCGAATGTTCTTCGCGCCAAATTCGGCAGCGATGACCTGGGCCATGCCGACCAAGCCCGCCTTCGCTGCCGCATAGGCTGCCATGCCGGGAATGCCCACCGTGCTCCCGACGAAGCTTGAGGTAAAGATGATCGAGCCGCCACCCCGTGCGACCATCGCGGGCAATTGGTATTTGGCGCCCAAAAAGCCGCTGGTCAGATTGCTGTCGAGAACCTCGCGCCAGTTTTCAAGCGAAATATCGGGCAACGCTGCCGCGTCCCCCGTCATACCTGCGTTGTTGAAAGCGATGTCAAGCCCGCCGAAGCGCGCAACAGCGGTTTCGACCAGTTTGCGTGCCAGCGCCTCGTCCCGGATGTCGCCAACGAGTGCAAAGGCTTCACCGCCATGGGACTCAATCTCCCCCACCAAGGCATTGAGCGCCGCCTCGCGACGCCCTGTCACCACCAGCCTTGCGCCTTCCAGCGCAAACAGCTTGGCGGCTTCATAGCCGATGCCGGAACTTGCGCCGGTGATGATGGCTACTTTTCCATGCAATTGCTTCATCAGATTCTTTCATGTTCGTATGTGCGCTGGGCTGTCAAAGGAGAGCGGCCCAGCGCCAAAAGGCTTAGGCCATCGAAGACTTTCGATGACCACAGACGAACAATAGTCCCGGCCCCCAATGCCGAAACTCCGAATCTTGCCAAGCAATCTAAATGGGTCAAAATTTCGCAAATACTATCAATATGATTGCTTACATCGCCAATAAACAAGCCATTTCAGCATGATTTATATTTGAAATTTATATATACCATGCGGTAGCAGCTCATAAAACAATGTTTTATGCCTCTTGAAGCGCCCACTTTCAAAGCAGTGCAGCCGCGTTATCAAGCAGCCTCAGCGCCCACCGCCAGCCAACGCTCGGCCAACCGCACCCAGTAGGCAGCGCCAATCGGGATCAGCGCGTCGTTGAAATCGTAGCTCGGGTTGTGGATCATGCAGGGGCCGCCGCCGTGGCCGATTTCGCGGTGGCTGCCGTCGCCGTTGTCCAAGAAGACGTAGGCGCCAGGCTTGGCTTGCAGCATGTACGAAAAGTCTTCTGCGCCCAGGGTTGGCTCTTGCACCAGCACGTTGTCCGCGCCCACCAGATCGACCATCACTTGGCGCGCAAAAGCTGCCTCTTTGGGATGGTTGACGGTGGGCGGGTAGTTGCGCTGAAAACTAAAGTCGCAGTGCGCCTCGTGCGCCGCGCAGACATGCTCGGCGACTTGGCGCATACGGCGCTCGATCAGGTCCAGCACCTCCAGCGAAAAGGTGCGCACCGTGCCTTGCAGCTCGCAACTGTCGGGCACAACGTTGCTGGCCTCACCCGCGTGGATCATGGTGACCGAGATCACGGCCGTGTCGATCGGCTTCTTGTTGCGGCTGATGATGGTTTGGAAAGCCTGCACCATTTGGCAGGCAATCGGCACCGGATCGATGCCGTTGTGCGGCAACGCCGCGTGGCTGCCTTTGCCGTGGATGGTGATGGTGAATTCATTGCTCGAACCCATCACCGGGCCGGGGCTGACGGCGAACTGGCCAAACTTGGCGCCCGACCAGTTGTGCAGGCCAAACACGGCGTCCATCTTGAACTTCTCGAACAAGCCGTCTTTGATCATCTCGCGCGCACCGCCGCCGCCCTCTTCGGCGGGCTGGAAAATCAGGTAGACGGTGCCGTCAAAATTGCGCTCCTTGGCCAGTTGCTGGGCCGCCGCCAACAGCATGGCCGTGTGGCCGTCGTGCCCGCAGCCGTGCATCTTGCCAGGCGTCTGGCTGGCATGGGCGAAAGTATTGGCCTCTTGCATCGGCAGCGCGTCCATATCGGCCCGCAGGCCGATGGCACGCGTCGAGCTACCCGCTTGAAGAATACCGACGACGCCCGTGGTGCCCATGCCACGGTGCACCGGGATGCCCCACTGCGTCAGCTTCTGCGCCACGATGTCAGCGGTGCGAACCTCTTCAAAGCACAGCTCGGGATGGGCGTGCAAATCACGCCTGATGCGGGCAATGTCGGCGGCCTGCGCGGTGATCGCGGCCAGGGTTTGGGCGTTAGCGTCGGTCGTTTTCATGGGCGTCCTTCTGGGTTGTGGCAAGCTGAGAGTTTAAAACGGCCAAGGGCGGTTTGCACGGCGGCGCTATTCGTGCCGGTGCTGGTGCCGGTGCTGGTGGCCCATGGCGCCGATGGCACCAAGGTGGCAAACGCAGCCGCGCAAGCCGTCCGTCAAAATACAGCGCCCGCCACACCAACACCCGGAGTCCGCCCAATGGAGCACGCTGTACCGATTCACGCCCATACCGTTTTAGGTGCCTGCCCGCACGACTGCCCCGACACCTGCTCCTTGCTCACCCTGGTGCACGACGGCGTCGCGCAAAAGGTGCAGGGCAACCCCGCGCACCCGCACACCGACGGCGTGCTGTGCACCAAAGTTGCGCGCTACACCGAGCGCAGCTACCACCCAGAGCGCATCTTGCAGCCACTCAAACGCACCGGCCCCAAGGGCTCGGGGCAGTTTGAGGCCGTCAGCTGGGATGCCGCCCTGGACGAAATTGCGGCCCGCCTGGGCCAGATTGCCGCCCACAACCCCGAGGCCATCCTGCCCTACAGCTACGCCGGCACGATGGGCCTGGTGCAGGGCGAAAGCATGGACCGGCGCTTCTTCCACCGGCTGGGCGCCTCGCAACTGGAGCGCACCATTTGCGCGGCGGCAGGCGGCGAAGCATTGGTGCAAACACTGGGCGCCAAAGTTGGCATGCGGGTGGAGTACTTCGCCCAGGCACGGCTGATCCTGATCTGGGGCAGCAATGCGATTGGCAGTAATTTGCACTTTTGGCGCTATGCGCAACAGGCCAAACGCGCCGGCGCACGGCTGGTCTGCATCGACCCACGCAAGACCGAAACCGCCGAAAAATGCCATGAACACATCGCCCTGCTGCCCGGCACCGACGCGGCCCTGGCGCTGGCACTGATGCAGCAACTGATCGTGCACGACTGGCTCGACCACGACTACTTGGAGCGCCACACCCTGGGCTGGGAGGCGCTGCGCGCACGTGCCCTGCAATGGAGCCCCGAACGCGCAGCGGCAGTGTGCGGCATTGCAGCCGCGCAAATCGAGGCCTTGGCACGCGACTACGGCACCACCCAACCCGCCGCCATCCGCCTCAACTACGGCATGCAGCGCGTGCGCGGCGGCGGCAACGCCTGCCGTGCGATTGCCTGCCTGCCCGCGCTCACCGGCGCCTGGCGCCAACGCGCCGGCGGTCTGCTGCTGTCGTCATCAGGCCATTTCCCCGTGAACCATGCCGCGCTAACGCGCCCCGAACTGCTGGCCGGGCGCAAGCCGCGCAGCATCAATATGTCCACCATTGGCGATGATTTGCTGCGCCCCAGCTCAGCCGCCTTCGGCCCGCGCATTGAAGCGCTGCTGGTCTACAACAGCAACCCAGTGGCCGTCGCCCCCGACTCCGCCAAAGTGGTGCAGGGCTTTGAGCGCGAAGACCTTTTCACCGTGGTGTTAGAGCACTTCCAGACCGACAGCGCTGACTACGCCGACTTCATCTTGCCCGCCACCACCCAACTCGAACACTGGGACATCCACCGCGCCTACGGCCACACCGACGTGCTGCTCAACCGCCCGGCGATTGCGCCGGTCGGCCAAGCCTGGCCGAATACGCAGATTTTTCGCGCCTTGGCACAGCGCATGGGCTTTACCGAGCCCTGTTTTTCCGACGACGACGAAACCCTGTGCCGGCTCGCATTTGGCGACAAAGTCGACTTCGACCAGCTGCTAGCGCAAGGTTTTTCCTCGCTGGATGTGGCAGAAGCACCGTTTGCCGACGGTGCTTTTCCCAGCCCCTCAGGCCGCTGTGAATTCTTCAGCGCCCGCTTGGCCGCACAGGGCCAAGACGGCCTGCCCGACTACCTGCCCAATTTTGAGCCAGCCGGTGGCAGCGCCGACTATCCGCTGGCGATGATTTCGCCGCCCGCGCGCAACTTCCTCAACTCCAGCTTCGTCAACGTCAAAAGCCTGCGCGACATCGAAGGCTCGCCACTGCTGGAGATCTGCGCCGAGGACGCCGCCGCCCGTGGCATCCAGTGCGGCATGCAAGTGCGGGTCTTCAACCAGCGCGGCAGCTACCTGTGTCTGGCCAAAATCTCGCCCCGCGCGCGCGCCAGTGTGGTGCACAGCCTGGGCATCTGGTGGCGCAAACTCGGGCTCGACGGCACCAACATCAACCAACTCACCAGCCAGCGCCTGAGCGACCTCGGACAAGCACCCACGTTCTACGACTGCTGGGTCGAGGTGGAAAAACAAGCCTGAGCCGCCACCGCGCAGAACACGCCAGCTGCGCAACACGACCTTCATCGACGCGACTTGGCGCAAAACCCCAGCGCCAGTGCCATCCAACGCGCTCGATAGGAGTTTTGCATAGGCCGGACAGAGCGCATGGAGGCTGTATTTTTCAGATTTCAAGAGCGTCATGCACGACACCGGCAGCCGGTCGAACATGGAAGTCGTCGACTGCAAAGCGGCCGCAGCGGCTTGCTCTTTTTACCGCCTTTGTGTTCCATAAGCCTGCTCTGTAGGCCGGCCAATGCTCCAAGTCCAACAGGCTCCTAGCGCCTACAACAAACGTTAGGCACCATATACCGTATCAAACGATGCTTATTTTCGCCAATCCCATGGTGATCAAGCACCGATGGAGATACAGGCAGCAGGCGTTACGCCCAAGCTGTGTGGCCCGGACAAAAAAAAGCCTGCATTGCTGCAGGCTTTTTTGGTAAGCGGCATGGACTGCCGCTATGGGTTTGGTTGCGCGAGTAGGATTTGAACCTACGACCTTTGGGTTATGAGCCCAACGAGCTACCAGGCTGCTCCATCGCGCGGTAAGAAATGAATTATAGCCTACTTTAAGCGGCTGTGTCAGATTCAGGTGCAGAAACTTCTGCACGGTCGACCAATTCGACCAGGGCCATAGGCGCGTTGTCGCCCACGCGAAAGCCCATCTTCAGGATTCGCGTGTAGCCACCGGGACGGGCTTGGAAGCGCGGACCCAGGTCGTTGAACAACTTGCTGACGCTGTCACGGCTGCGCAGGCGGTCAAATGCCAGGCGGCGGTTGGCCAGCGTTGGCGTCTTGCCCAAAGTGATCATTGGCTCAATCACGCGGCGCAGCTCTTTAGCCTTTGGCAGCGTGGTCTTGATGGCTTCGTGTTCAATCAACGAATTCATCATGTTTTGCAGCATCGCAAGGCGGTGCGAGCTGGTGCGGTTGAGTTTGCGGAGTCCGTGTCCGTGGCGCATGGTGCTTACCTTTTCAATTTAAATTAAATCAGGCAGCCGGATCAGGTACTGCCCAATGCACTTGCTCCCGCGAGGGAGCCCAAGATTTTAACCGAAATGTCCATGAGTCCGAGCCTAAGCGGCAATCGACGGCCCCATGGACAGGCTCGGTCAATGCTTATCGAGGTCGGCCGGTGGCCAATTCTCTAACTTCATGCCCAGCGTCAAGCCGCGCGAAGCCAGCACTTCCTTGATCTCATTGAGCGACTTGCGACCCAAATTCGGGGTCTTGAGCAGCTCGTTTTCGGTACGCTGAATCAGGTCCCCGATGTAGTAAATGTTCTCAGCCTTCAGGCAGTTGGCAGAACGCACGGTGAGTTCGAGCTCGTCGACAGGGCGCAGCAAAATCGGGTCAAACGCAGCACCGCTGCGTTGTGCCGGCGCCTCGAATGCGGCCAGCTCACCACCTTCGAGTTGCGCAAACACGGCCAGCTGCTCAACCAAAATCTTGGCCGATGCACGCACCGCGTCTTCCGCAGAAATCGCCCCATTGGTCTCAATCTCTACCACCAGTTTGTCCAGGTCGGTGCGCTGCTCCACGCGGGCACTCTCAACCGTATAGCTGACACGCTTTACCGGCGAGAACGAAGCGTCGAGCACGATGCGGCCAATCGACTTGGTGGGCTCGTCGCCATAGCGGCGCATGCTGCCAGGCACATAACCACGGCCTTTTTCAACCTTGATCTGCATATCCAGCTTGCCACCTTGCGACAGGGTCGCAATCACATGCTCAGGATTGACGATTTCAACATCGTGCGGCGTCTGAATATCAGCCGCCGTGACCAGCCCTTCGGCGTCTTTGCGCAGGCTCAGCGTGACTTCATCGCGGTTGTGCAACTTGAAGACCACACCCTTCAGATTCAGCAAAATATTGACCACGTCCTCTTGCACACCATCGATCGATGAGTACTCGTGCAAGACGCCGGCAATCGTGACCTCGGTTGCGGCATAGCCGACCATCGACGACAACAAAACACGACGGATCGCATTGCCCAGCGTGTGGCCGTAGCCCCGCTCGAATGGCTCCAGTGCGACCTTGGCCCGGTTTAGACCAAGCTGCTCAACGGTAATAGCTTTTGGTTTTAGCAAATTGGTTTGCATGCGAACTTCCTCTCAATGCCCCCAGCTCGTTACACCGGTAAGGCTGATGAAGCACCTGCAGCGCGACACGCGCGCTGCAGGAACAAAAATGCGGCCACCATACAACCGACGCAAATCGGGTGCCTGGGGCCGCCACACATTAACGGGAATAAAGTTCGACGATCAGAGATTCGTTGATATCCGCGCCGAACTCATCACGGTCCGGTACTTTCTTGAAAGTACCTTCGGCTTTTTCCATATTCACCTCAACCCAGGCTGGCATGCCGACTTGTTGGGCCAATTGCAGCGCTTCCACAATGCGATTTTGTTTCTTCGACTTTTCACGCACTGCGACCACATCACCGGTCTTGACCAGGTAAGACGGAATATTCACCGACTTGCCATTCACCGTAATCGCCTTGTGCGACACCATCTGACGCGCTTCAGCCCGGGTCGATCCAAAACCCATGCGGTAGACCACGTTGTCAAGCCGGCACTCCAGCAGCGACAACAGGTTGGCACCCGTATTGCCACGGCGGCGCTCGGCTTCTTCAAAATAACGACGGAACTGCTTTTCCAGCACGCCGTACATGCGCTTGACCTTTTGCTTTTCGCGCAGTTGCAAGCCAAAATCCGAGGTCCGCATACCCGAGGTACGCCCGTGCTGGCCGGGCTTGGAGTCGAACTTGGCCTTGTCGCTGATAGAGCGGCGAGCGCTCTTCAAGAACAGGTCGGTGCCTTCACGGCGGGATAGTTTGGCCTTGGGGCCGAGGTAACGTGCCACGTGGGTGTCCTTTAAATCATCTGCCGCAGCTCATCGCTGCGGGAGCCAGCGCGGCAAGGCCGCGGCTGGCAGTGGGCTTCAATAAAAATAGAATAACTCAGGACTTACGCAAAATTGTCCTGGCCAGGCCTTTTTCCGCAGACAGTACATTCTCGTACGGCAGGAAAAAAAACGGCGCCAGGGTGGTTTTGCGTAAGTCCTATCACTATGGCAGCGATTGCATCGCCACCATAAGGCATCAAATA
>JAYVXE010000318.1:0-4564 GCA_043785395.1 Burkholderiaceae bacterium
GCTTCCAGTGCACCCGTGGATCTGGCTCTGCCAGGCCACCGGGTGCGCCCCCTTGAGGGGGCGAGCGCCGCAGGTGCTTCGGGGGTGTTTCACGTTAAGGCTGTACCCCCTTATTGCAGCGTCAAGATCCAGGCCGCCAGCGTCTTGGCTTCGGCAGTGCTGAGTTGCGGGTTGGCGGGCATCGGCACAGGCCCCCAGACGCCGCTGCTGCCTCGGCGCATTTTGTCTGCCAGGAGCTCGACGGCATTGGTTTGTCCCGCGTATTTGGCCGCCACCGCTTGGTAGGCTGGGCCAACTATTTTTTTCTGGACGCTGTGGCAAGCCATGCAGTTTTTGGCTTTGGCAAGCGCCGGATTGGCCCAGACGATAGAGACCATGGCCAGGCTGGCGCATGACGCTGCGGCTGCATTTCTTATAAAAACTCTCACCCAAACGCCCCTGTGTGGTTGGCGGCACTTTGTGCCTTCTGTCGAAGGACTGGCGCAAAACAGGCCGGATCGCCCCTTGGTGCCTGATGGCGATCCGGGCAGTCCAGCCTTTTTGCGCAAATCGTGTGCGGGCTCCGGCGCTAAAGTTGCCGCACGGTCTCAATAATCGTCGAGCACGGCGCCCTTGCTGGCGGTCGATGCGTTGAACGCGAACTTGGCCTGCACGCCCCGGGTATAACGCGGCTTGGGTGCTGTCCAGACGGCCCGGCGCTGGTCGATTTCAGCCTCATCCACATTCAGTTGCAGCAGCAGTTGGCGCGCATCAATGGTGATGCTGTCGCCCTCGTGGATCAGTGCAATCGTGCCGCCCACGGCGGCCTCGGGTGCGACATGGCCGACCACCATGCCCCAGGTGCCGCCGGAGAAGCGGCCATCGGTGATCAGGCCAACACTTTCGCCGAGTCCGGCGCCAATCAAGGCCCCGGTGGGCGCCAGCATCTCGGGCATGCCGGGCCCGCCTTTAGGGCCGAGGTAGCGCAACACCATCACGTCACCGGCCTTGATGTGGCCGGCCAAAATTGCTGCCAAGGCCGATTGCTCGTCGTCAAAAACCCGTGCTGGGCCTGTCATCACCGGGTTTTTCAGGCCGGTGATCTTGGCCACACAGCCTTCGGGTGAGAGGTTGCCTTTGAGGATTGCCAGATGGCCTTGGGCGTAGAGCGGGCGGTCGATCGGGCGGATCACGTCTTGGTCGGCGCGCGGCGTATCGGGGATGTCTTGCAGCACTTGGGCAATGGTCTGGCCGCTGATGGTCAGGCAGTCACCGTGCAGCAGGCCTGCGGCCAGCAGCGTTTTCACGACCTGCGGAATGCCGCCGGCTTGGTGCAGGTCAACCGCCAGGTATTGGCCCGAGGGTTTGAGGTTGCACAGTACCGGGGTTTTGACGCGAATCCGCTCGAAGTCGTCAATCGTCCAGGCCACCTCGGCGGCGTGCGCAATCGCCAAAAAGTGCAGCACGGCGTTGGTCGAGCCGCCGGTGGCCATGATCACGGCGACGGCGTTTTCAATCGATTTGCGGGTCACGATGTCGCGCGGCTTGATGTCTTGCTTGATGGCCTCGATCAAGACTTTGGCCGATTCCTTGGCCGAATTGAGCTTCTCGTCGTGCGGGTTGGCCATGGTGCTGGAGTAGGGCAGCGACAGGCCAAGCGCCTCGAACGCCGACGACATGGTGTTGGCGGTATACATGCCGCCGCACGAGCCGGGGCCGGGGATGGCGCGCATCTCGATCTCGCGCAAGTCGGCGTCGCTGAGCTTGCCCGCAGCGTTTTGGCCGACGGCCTCGAACACGCTGACGATGTTCAGATCCTGCCCCTGGTAGCGGCCCGGCAGGATGGTGCCGCCGTAGACGTAGATAGCGGGCACATTGGCGCGCAGCATGCCCATCATGCCGCCTGGCATGTTTTTGTCACAGCCGCCGACCACCAGCACGCCGTCGAGCCATTGGCCTTGGACGCAGGTCTCGATGCAGTCGCTGATGACTTCGCGGCTGACCAGCGAGTACTTCATGCCCTCGGTTCCCATCGCCATGCCGTCGCTGATGGTGGGTGTGCCAAAGACCTGGGCGTTGCCGCCGGCCTCTTCAATGCCGGCAATTGCTGCGTCGGTCAGCTTTTGCAGGCCGGAGTTGCACGGCGTGATGGTGCTGTGGCCGTTGGCGACACCGACCATCGGTTTTTTGAAATCCGACTCTTGGTAGCCCATGGCGTAGTACATCGAGCGGTTGGGCGCGCGTGACTTGCCTTCGGTGATGTTGGCGCTGCGGCGGTTGATTTTGATTGCTTGGCGGTCCATGGCGGTGTTTTGAGAAGTTTGAAGGAGAGGTTGAGGGGCCGCTGCGATTCTTCCACGATGGGTGCGGTTTGCAGCCGTGCTTGTTGCAAGTGCTGGTTGATTGTAAAACTACTTAAATGATAGCTTAGTATGTATACCAGGTAAGCGGTAGATGCTTGTTTTATTAAAATAAATGCGTACAGCGTCTGCTGGCGCGCAGCCGCTGCCAGAGCGATTCGGGGCTGCGGGCAAAATAGAGCCCATGCTGATCTACCCCCAAATCAATCCGATTGCCCTGCAACTCGGGCCGCTGGCCGTCCACTGGTACGGCCTGACCTACCTCGCCGCTTTTGGCTTATTCATGTTTCTGGGTCTGCGCCGTCTGCGCCATGAGCCCTTTGCGTCGTTGCAGGGGCCGGCGGCCTGGGCGCGCAAGGACGTCGAAGACATTCTGTTCTTGGGCGTGCTGGGCGTGGTGCTGGGCGGGCGCATTGGTTACTGCCTGTTCTACAAGCCCGGCTATTACCTGTTGCATCCCTTGGAGGTTTTCTATGTCTGGCAGGGCGGCATGAGTTTTCACGGCGGCCTGCTCGGCGTGGTGGGCTCCTTGCTGTGGTTTGCCTATTCGCGCAAGAGGCCGTTTTGGCAGGTGGCCGATTTTGTCGCGCCCTGTGTGCCAACCGGGCTGGCCGCAGGGCGGGTTGGCAACTTCATCAATGGTGAGCTTTGGGGCCGCTTCAGCGATCCTGCGCTGCCTTGGGGCATGGTGTTTGCGCACAGTGGCGCGTTGCAGCCCCGCCATCCATCGCAGGTTTACCAGTTTTTGCTGGAGGGTTTGCTGCTGTTCGTGCTGCTGTGGCTGTATGCGCGCAAAGAGCGCAGCCAAGGCCAGGTGGCGGCGGCTTTCTTGGTGGGCTACGGTGTGTTTCGCTTCATCGCCGAGTTCTTCCGGGAGCCGGACAGTTTTCTTGGCCTGTTGCCGTGGGGGTTGAGCATGGGCCAATGGCTGTGTTTGCCGATGGTGGCGGCTGGGGTGGCACTGTGGTGCTGGGCACGGTTGAGGTCGGGGGGCGTGGCCAGCGCGTCTTGATGCCAGCGGCTCGACTTACTCGGGAGCATCGTTGCTGCGCGGTTGAAAGTCGCTGTAACGACTGAGCTCCTGGTACAAGGCGAGCTCATGGGCGCTGAGCTTGCTGGGTACTGCAATTTGAATTCTTGCGTAGAGGTCGCCCCGTGTGCTGCTGCCGGACTGGGCCAGGCCGCGGCCGCGCAGGCGCAGCTTGCGCCCGCTGTTGCTGGCGGGCGGCACCGTGAGCAGCAGTGGGCCATCGAGCGTGTGGATCTCCAGCTCGGCGCCGAGTACAGCCTCCCAGGGCGCGAGCAGCAGGTCAAAGTAGAGATCGCTTTGGTGCACCCGAAACAAAGGGTCGCGGGCGAACACGATGTGCAGGTAAATATTGCCGTCAGCCCCGCCGTGCTGCCCTTTGCCGCCTTTGCCGCGCAGGCGCAGTTTTTGTCCGTTGTGCACACCGGCAGGAATTTGAACTTCAAGTGTCTGGTGCGTCTCGCCGGTGCGCAAACGCAGGGCCAGCGTGGTGCCACGGTGGGCGTCTAGCAGGCTGATGTGGACGCTTTCTTCCCAGTCGCGCCCGCGCACCGGACGGTGCTTGTGGGCGTTGCGATTGCGGTTCAACGTATCCAGCAGGTCGGCCAAGTTGATATCGCCAAAGGCGTTGTCGCCGCCTTTGCTGTAGCCGGGCTGCCAGTGCGGTGGAGGGGCAAAATCTTGGCCCGGCGGGTGCGGGTCGAGCAGGTCGTAGGCTGCGCGTTTTTCCGGGTCTTTTAAGGTCGCGTAGGCCTCGGCGGCTTCTTTGAAACGGGCCTCGGCCCCTGGCGCTTGGGCCAGGTCGGGATGGTTTTTGCGTGCCAGTTTGCGGTAAGCCTGCTTGATGCTTTCCAGCTCAGCGTTGCGCGCAACGCCTAGCACTGCGTAGTAGTCTGTGTATGTCATGCAGGTTGGGGCGGAGCTTTTTGCGGGGGTGGCTGGCAGCGCAAGCCCGAACCATGTTGGTCGTAGGACGTACGCAAAACCGCCCTGGTGTCGTTTTTTTAGGGTGTACTGTCTGCGGAAAAATGCCTGGGAGCCTGTCGGACTTGGGGAGCGCCGGCTGCAAATCGACCGCAGCGGTCCATTTTTGGCTTCGTCGCTCTTCGAGAACACCGTCTTTTTGGCCCATAGCCGGGCTATGAGCCTGCAAATCCGGCAAAAACTGTCCTCGCTGGGGCCGATTTTGTAGAAACCT
>JAYVXE010000319.1:0-14139 GCA_043785395.1 Burkholderiaceae bacterium
CCTTGGAGCCAGCCACGATAGCCACCAGCGGGCGCTTGGGTGCCAACAGGGCCTTGGTGATGGCATCCATCTCGGCGGCCAACAGCGGGCCGGCACAGGCAATGGGGGCAAACTGGGCGATGCCGTAGGTGCTGGCCTCGGCGCGGTGCGCGGTGCCAAAGGCGTCGTTGACAAAAATGTCGCACAGCGCGGCCAGTCGGCGCGCCAGCGCGGGCGTGTTTTTCTTCTCACCCACGTTGAGGCGGCAGTTCTCCAGCAGCACCAGCTGGCCCGGTGCGACGTCCACGCCGTCGACCCAGCCGCGCAGCAACGGCACCTCGCGTCCCAGCAAGCTGCCTAGGCGCTGGGCCACCGCAGCCAAACTGTCCTCGGGCTGTGGCTGGCCTTCGGTGGGACGTCCCAAATGCGAGCTCACCATGACGGCCGCCCCCGCGTCCAGTGCCAGTTGGATGCAGGGCAGGCTGGCGCGGATGCGGGTGTCCTCGGTGATGGCGCCCTGCGCGTCTTGCGGCACATTCAGGTCGGAGCGGATAAAAACGCGCTGCCCGCGCACTTGGCCGCTGGCGCACAGATCAGAAAAACGTATGACGTTCATGGCGAAAGACCTTGGTCAAGACAAAGCTGGGCATTTTAGAAGCGCTGCGGCAGCGGTGGGCGCATCTGCATCTGCATCTGCATCTGTATCTGCATTGGCAGCCGGCATGCCGGCGGTGCTGGCCGACTTACCAGCCCAGCCCCAAATGCAGTGGCAAGAACACGGCCATGCCCAGTACCAGGGTGAGCAGCACGTCGCGGCGCCAGGCAAAGGCCAGTGCACCGGCGCTGGCGGCGTAGAGGCGGGCGTCGTGCCAGGTGGTGATGAGCTGGCCGTTGCTCATTACGATTTCGGGCAGCACGACGGCTGCCAGCGCGGCAATGGGGGCGTATTGCATGCCGCGCAAGGCCCAGCGTGGCAGTTGCCAAGGGCGCTCGAAGAGGAAGAAAAAGCAGCGCGCCAGCACGGTGACGGCGGTCAGGCCGATGATCACCGTGAGCGTCCAGAGGTCAGTCTCGCCGGGCGCGCTCATGGCCGGTGCTCCGCTGGGGGGCTGGGTTCTGGTTTTGGCGTGGACTTGGGCGTGGACTTGGGCGTGAGCAGGCGCAGTTGCTCCAGCGCCAGGCAGGCCAGCACGGCGAGTGCAATCGCCACAATGATGTTGAGTTTGAGCGGCAAGGCGTAGCTTGCAACCGCCGCCACACCGGCCACCGCCGCCGACACCAGCCGCAGCCGGGTCGATGCCAGCGAACACAAAATCCCGAGCAGGCAGAGGATGCCGGCAAAGCCCAGGCCCCAATGGGTGGGGATGAAGTTGGCCAGCACCACGCCGAGCACGCTGGCGCCCACCCAGCTGCCCCAGTTGAGGAGGCTGCTGCCGCACAGGTAGGCCTGTTGCGACAGGCGTTGCGCGGGCGTGGTGCCGGGCTGCAAGAAGCGCTGGGTGAATTGCACGTAGCTGATGTCGGTTGTCAGGTAGCCGCTGAGCAGCCGCTCCAGCAGGGGCAGGTGCAGCATATAGGGGCGCAGATGCAGGCTGAAGACGACAAAGCGCAGATTGACGCACAGGCCGGCGGCCAGGATGACCCACATCGGCGCACCCGCCACCAGCAGCGGCAAGGCGGCGAGTTGGGAGCTGCCGGCAAATACCAGCAGTGCCATGGCCAGCGATTCGGTCGTGCTCAGGCCGGAGTTGACCATGGCCACGCCGGTCATCAGCCCCCAGGCAGCGATGCCCGGCGCTTGCGGCCCCATGTGGCGCAGGCCGATGGCAAATTCGGGGTGGCGGTTATAGGCGCGGCGTAAGAACATGCGGGTGGTTGGAAGGGTTGGTCGGCCTGCGCAGTGCGGTGGCTGTCATGGCCCAAAAACCATGCCGGGCTGGAGCGCGCAGCCGCGCAGAAAGTCGGCGGCGGACAGGCGCTTGGCGCCGGCGCGCTGAAGCTCGGTCAGGCGCAGCTGGCCCTGGCCGCATTGCACGATGATGCCTGTATTGTCTGTTGATAAAATAGTGCCATACCGCATATGTATACTTGTTTGTTTGCTATTAATTTCATAGCATTCAAGGTCGTCGCTTGCACGGACCAGCGCGCAGCCCCAAAGCTTGAGTGTTTCGCCCGCCAGCTGCGCGCTGGCGCCCGGAAAGGGGTTGAAAGCGCGGATGCGTTGGTCGATTTGTTGCGCCGATTGCGACCAGTCGAGCGCGGCCTCGGATTTTTCGATTTTGTGCGCGTACGTGATGCCCTCGCTGGGCTGTGGCGTCGGCCTCAAGCCCGCTGGGCTGGGCTGCGTGGCCCTGGCCAAGGCCTCGCTGATCAGCTCGGCACCGAGCCGGGCCAGCCGGTCGTGCAGATCGGCGGTGGTGTCGCTGGGCTCGATGGCAAGGGTGGCGCTCAGCAGCATGTCGCCGGTGTCGAGCCCGGCGTCCATTTGCATGATGGTGACGCCGGTGTGCGCATCCCCGGCCTCGATGGCGCGGTGGATTGGCGCGGCACCGCGCCAGCGCGGCAGCAAGCTGGCGTGGATGTTGAGGCAGCCCAGGCGGGGCAGCGCCAGCAGCCAGGGCGGCAGCAACAGGCCGTAGGCGGCGACCACCAACAGGTCTGGCGCTGCGCCCAGGATGGCGGCTTGCGCAGCACGCGCTTCGTCGGGGCTTTTACCGTCCAAGCGCAGGCTGGTTGGCTGGGCCAGCGCCAAGCCATGGGCGAGCGCGCAGTGTTTGACCGCCGAAGCCTGTAGCTTCATGCCGCGCCCGGCGGGTCGGTCGGGCTGGGTGAGCACCAGCGGCACGCTGTGGCCGGCGGCCAAGATCTGCTCCAGCGCCACGCGGGCAAACTCAGGCGTGCCGGCAAAAACCACGCGCAAGGGCTGGCTTGGCGGCAAGGGGCGCGGGGGCGCGGACGGCGCGGACGCTGCGCCCAGGACGGTGGCGCTCATCCGGCGTCGCGCTCGGCGTCGCGCTCGGCGTCGCGCTGGGCCTTGATCAGCTTGGTTTTAATGCGCTGGCGTTTGAGCGGTGACAAATAATCGACAAACACCTTGCCTTGCAGGTGGTCGAGCTCGTGTTGGATGCACACCGCCAGCAGGCCCTCGGCCTCCAGCGTGCGCAGCACGCCGTGCTCGTCCAAGGCCTGTACCCGGACGGCTTGGGAGCGCTCAATACCGTCGTAGATACCGGGCACCGACAGGCAACCCTCTTCGCTCAGATGGATCTCTTCGCTGGCCCAGACGATGCAGGGGTTGACCAGCACCAGCGGTGACTGGTGGTCTTCTGAGATGTCGATCACGACCAGTTGTTCGTGCACATCGACTTGGGTTGCGGCCAAGCCGATGCCGGGTGCGGCGTACATGGTTTGCAACATGTCGCGGATAAGTTGGCGGATGCGCTCGTCCACCACCAGCACCGGTTTGGCAACTTGGTGCAGGCGTGGGTCGGGGTAGCAAAGAATCGGGAGTAAGGCCATGAAAATAAATCGGTACGGTAGGGGGCCAACAGCCGCGACGCACCAGCTTGGTGGTGCGGGCTGGCACGTGGCACAGGATGCGACAGTCTTCGTGGGTGCAAAAAATCCTGCTATTCTGACCATTTTTGGCTCGACGGGTGTCGGTTGCCGCCCATTATCGCAAGGGCGTCAAGGGCTTGGGCCGGGTTCGCGCAGTAGCTCGACGCTAGCAGGGGCTGGGGCAAAACGGGGCTGGCCGTGGCATCCCGCCATGGGGTGGGCGTTGGCCGACAGTGCCGAGCCTGGCGGGCTTGAGGCCGGTGGGGACTTGTGGTTTTTTATGCCTGCGGCTTCGTGGGCTGGCACATGGGGCGCATTTGCAATGCAATTGGATCAAAAATCACGGCGTGGTAAGCGCCTTCGCTGGACGGGCGCGGCGGCCTTGGTCGCTTCGTTTGCTGGCTTGTTAGCTGGTTTTAGCACGCCTGCGGCGCTGGCCCAAACCCAGCCGGTCAGCCCAACCCAGCGGGCCATGGCCGAGCAAGTCGCCCGCCTTGGGGTGCCAATCAGCGCACTGTCACCGCAGGCGCCCGAGGTCTACCAAGTGCGGCGCGGCGATAGCTTGTGGGCGATTTCGGCGCTTTATTTGCAACGCCCTTGGCTGTGGCCTGAGCTGTGGGGCATGAATCTGTCGCAGATTGCCAATCCGCATTTGATTTTTCCGGGACAAAAGCTGTACCTGGAGCGCAAAGACGGTTACGCAACGCTGCGCACCACTGCGACGCACGACGATGCTGGTGCGGCGCAGCAGACGCTGCGCCTGTCGCCCCGCATCCGTTCTGAGAGCCTGTTCGGCCCGGCGCTGCCGACCCTGCCGCTGCACCTGATTGAGCCCTTTTTGGCCGAGCCCTTGGTGGTTGACGAAGCCGTGCTGGCGCAAGCCGCGCGCGTGGTCGCAACCCGTGACAGCCGCGTGCTGGCCAGCCGGGGCGACCGCGCCTATGCGCGTGGCGCCGGCGCTTCGGCCTTGTTGATGGCCGAGGGCCAGCCCCGCCGTTTGCGCGTGTTCCGCAACGCCGTGGCCCTGCGCGACCCGGTCAGCCGCGAAGTGCTGGGCTATGAGGCCCAGTATGTGGGGCAGGTGGAGCTGGTGCGCGGCGAGTCCAGCGCCGTCGAAGGCGAATTGGCGGTGCCGGCCACCATCGACATCCTGCGCAGCAAGGAAGAGATTCGCATCGGCGACCGCTTGCTGCCCGAGCCCGAGCACCAAATCGCCAACTACACACCACGGGCACCGGCCCAGGCGGTGGACGCCCGGGTGGTCTCGATCTACGGCAGTGCGGTGGCCAATGCGGCGCAAAACCAGGTTGTCGCCATCAACCGGGGAACGCGTGACGGCCTGGCCAGCGGCGACGTGCTGGCGCTGCTCAGCGGTGGAGCGTCCCACGTCGACCGTACTGACCGGGCGCGAACCACCCTCCAGCTGCCCAATGAGCGCAACGGCTTGTTGATGGTGTTTCGCACCTTTGAGCGGGTTTCGTACGGCTTGATTTTGGAGATTTCCACCAGCGTGCGGGTGGGCGACCAACTGGTCAATCCGTCGTCAACGCATTTGCCTTCAGGGGTCAAAGTGCACTAAAAAGCGCCAAGAAGCACCAAGAGGCACCAAGAAGAGCAGCCACGCAGCCACGCAACGCCGGGCGTTCGCCCCGGCGCTGCATTTTCTGGGAGACCGCCATGCAACGTGACGAACTCGCCGCTTGGCTGCGGCTGAGCTTGACGCCGGGTGTTGGCAACGATGCCACGCGCCGTTTACTGGCCGCATTTGGGCTGCCGCAGGCGGTTTTTGGACAAACTGCGCAGGCCTTGCAACATGTCGTCAGCGCCGCCCAATGCCAGGCCTTGTGCACCGTGCCAGCGCGCTTACCGGCCTTGCTGGAGACGACTTGGCACTGGTTGCACACGCCCAGCGCCAATGGATGCAGCCGCGCCTTGCTGACGCTGGGCGACGCAGCGTATCCAGCCGGTTGGCTGGCCATGGCAGACCCGCCGCTGCTGGTCTACCTGCTGGGGGCTGGACGCTGCGGCCCAGATTCGAGCCATGCGCAGGCAGATCAAGCAAAACATGCTATGGATTTATTGTCTTGCAGTGCGGCCCGCAGCATCGCCATCGTGGGCAGCCGCAACCCCACGCCGCAGGGCTTGCTGAACGCCCGGCAGTTTGCCCAACACTTCAGCGCTGGCGGCTGTACGGTGGTGTCGGGCTTGGCGCTGGGCATTGACGGCGCGGCCCATGAAGGCGCTTTGGCCGGCTGGGCGGCGAGTGTGCCCGGCGGCGGCTTGGCCACCATCGCCGTGGTTGGCACCGGGCTTGACCAGGTCTACCCGCGCCAGCACAAGGCCTTGGCACAGCAGATTGCGCAGCATGGCCTGCTGGTCAGCGAGTACCCGCTTGGCACGCCGCCGTTGGCGTCCAATTTCCCCAAGCGCAACCGGCTGATTGCCGGCCTCTCGCTTGGCACCTTGGTGGTCGAGGCGGCGCTACCCTCGGGCTCGCTGATTACGGCGCGTTTGGCGCTGGAGCAGGGGCGGGAGGTGTTTGCGATTCCGGGCTCGATCCACGCGCCGCAGTCGCGCGGCTGCCATGCATTGATCAAGCAGGGCGCCAAGCTTGTCGAGTCGGCACAGGACGTGCTCGAAGAGTTGCTGCTGCCAAGCGGCCCCCGCCCCCGCGCCAGCCCACCGTCCACCAGCCCACCGTCCACCAGCCTACCGCCCACCAGCCCGCCGTCCGTCCGCCTGCCCACCAGCCGCCAATCGCGCCCGCTGGAAGACGCGGTGCTGGTCGCGCTGGGCTTTGAGCCCAGCGGGCTGGATGCCTTGCTGGCCCGCACCGGCCTCAACGCCGCCACGCTGCAAGTGCGCCTGCTGGAGCTGGAGTTGGAGGGCCAGGTGGCGCGGCTGGCCGGCGGCTGGTTTCAGCGCATTGGCCAGGCGTAGGCCGCCGTGCGCATGGCGTGCCGCACGCGGCGTGCGGCACGACGCGGCGCTGCTAGCCCAGGTGCTTGCCGACAATCCCGGCCAGCTCAAACATCGTGATCTGCGCTTTGCCAAACACCGCCAGCAGTTTGGGGTCGGCGTTGATGGCGCGTTTGTTGTGCGCGTCTTGCAGGCCGTTGGCTTTGATGTAGTCCCAGATTTTCTTGATCACCTCGGTGCGTGCCACGGGCTCGTTGCCAATGACTGCGGCCAGCGCTGTGCTGGGGGCCTTGCCAGCTGCGGGTTTGCGCGGGGACTTAGGTAATTTAGGAGCTGCTACCGCTTTCTTTGCGGGTGTTTTCAATGCTTTTATGCCTGAAATAGCCGTTTTCTTAGCGGAGGCAGCTATCTTTTTTGCTGGTGCTGTGCCTGTTGTTTTGCGCGGTGGGAATTTGCTGGTGCGGGGCTCAAACTCAAAGCTGACCTTGGCATCTTCGGCGTTCCAGACCAAATACGCTTTGAAGGCGCGGCGCGTGCGCATGCTGACGAATTTGTCGAGCAGGTCGGTTTTGCCGGTGGCCAGCAGTTTTTCGATTTGCGCTGGCTCGATCGGCTGCTGCAAAATAATTTTGCCGCTCTTGAAGCTGCAACTGGGCGTGGGCTGGGCGGCGGTTGGGCTTGATTTTTCGCAGACGTAGTTGCTGCCGTGCTCGAACACGTTGGCGCCGCAGCTCGGGCAGGGGCCGAGTGTGTCTTGTGCGCTGAAGTCGACGATCTCGCCGGACTCGGCGGCCTTGTCGTCGCCAAAGTCGAATTCGAGTTTGAAGTTTTTACCCTCTTCGTCGAACTTGATGACGATCTCGGCGGTGAACGGCCAGCCCGCCTTGGAGCGAAAGCCGTCGATCGGGCCGATGTGTTTGTCGCGCAACAAGGCCTCGGCCTCGGCCACTTCAAAGGTGCGCCCGGCGGGGGACTTGCCAAACGAGAAGCCGCAGCCCTCCAACGCCTCGGCCGGGCCGGTGCAGCTGTAGCGGCGGTAGTTTTCCTTGACCACGCCGGCGCATTGCGGGCAGGGCGTGGCCAGGGTTGCATAGTCGCCGGGAACGCTGTCGCGGTCGTATTCCTTGGCCTTTTTGACAATGCGCTCGGTCATCGCGGCGATGTCGCGCATGAAGTGCTCGCGGCTGAGTGCGCCGCGCTCCATTTGCGCCAGCTTGTACTCCCAGTCACCGGTGAGCTCGGCCTTGGACAGCTCTTCGACGCCAATGCCGCGCAGCAGCGTCATGAGCTGGAACGCCTTGGCGGTGGGGATCAGCTCGCGGCCCTCGCGCAACATGTATTTTTCGGTGATCAGGCCCTCGATGGTGGCGGCGCGGGTGGCCGGTGTGCCCAGGCCTTTTTCTTGCATGGCGGCGCGCAGCTCGTCGTCGTCGATGGTTTTGCCCGCGCCCTCCATGGCGCCGAGCAGCGTCGCTTCGGAGTAACGCGCCGGCGGGCGGGTTTTGAGGCTTTTGGTGTCCACCGTGGTGGCTGTGACGATCTCGCCCGGCTTCACCGCCACCAGGCGTTTGCCGTCCTTGTCATCGGCCGCATCGTCGTCCTGCGCTTCCTTGCCGTAGATGGCCAGCCAGCCCGGCTTGACCAGCACTTTGCCGTCGGTGCGAAACGGGTACTTCTTGCCGTTTTGCTCGACCGTGCTGATGCGGGTGGTGACCTGGTGCTCGGCCACCGGGAAGAACACCGACAGGAATCGCCGCACCACAAAGTCGTACAGCTTTTGCTCGGCCTCGCTCAGGCCGCTGGGCGCTTGCAGCGTGGGGATGATGGCAAAGTGATCCGACACCTTGGCGTTGTCGAAGATGCGTTTATTCGGTTTCACATAGCTGCCATCCACCGCCTGCTGGGCGAAGGGCGCGAGGTGCTTCATGCCGCTGGCCGCCAGCATCTTCATCGTGTCCTTGACCACCGGCAGGTAGTCCTCGGGCAGCGCACGCGAGTCGGTCCGGGGGTAGGTCAGGGCCTTGTGGCGTTCGTACAGGCTCTGCGCCAGCGCCAGCGTGGTCTTGGCGCTGAAGCCGAAGCGGCCATTGGCCTCGCGTTGCAATGAGGTCAGGTCGAACAGCGCGGGCGACGCCTGCGTGGTCGGCTTGCTCTCTTCGGTGACGGTGGCGGGTTTGCCGCGTGATGCGTCGGCGATCTCGCGCGCTTGCACGGCACTCCATACGCGGTCGGCGCGTTGTTCGGCATCGGGCTCGCCGCTAGGTAATGTGGGCGCGGTGGCCTTCTTCCAGCTGGCGTCAAACCACTTGCCGGGGTACTGGCCGGCCTGGGCGTCAAACGCGCCGTGGATTTCCCAGTAGTCGCGGCTGACGAATTTGCGGATTTGTTCTTCCCGCTCCACCACCACCGACAGCGTGGGCGTTTGCACCCGGCCCACGGTGGTCAAAAAGAAGCCGCCGTCGCGCGAGTTGAACGCCGTCATGGCACGCGTGCCGTTGATGCCGACCAGCCAATCGGCCTCTGAGCGGGAGCGTGCAGCGTCCGCCAGGCCCTGCATTTGCTGCTCGCTGCGCAGGTTGCCAAAGCCGTCGCGGATGGCCTGCGGCGTCATCGACTGCAACCACAGGCGCTGCACCGGCTTGCCCAGCGAGCGGTACTGGCCGCTTTTGTTGCCGCCTGCGTACTGCTCAATCAGCCGGAAAATCAGCTCGCCCTCGCGCCCGGCGTCGCAGGCATTGATCAGCTGGGTGACGTCTTTGCGCTTGAGCAGCTTGACCACCGCGTTGAGCCGGGTCTTGGTTTTGTCGACCGGTTTCAGGTCAAAGTAAGGCGGCACCACCGGCAGGTTGGCAAAACTCCACTTGCCGCGTTTCACGTCGAACTCTTCCGGTGCCTGGATTTCGACCAAATGGCCGACGGCGCTGGTCACCAGGTACTGCTCGCTCTCGAAGTGCTCGTCATGCTTGTCAAATTTGCCCGCCAGCGGCGTCAGCGCACGCACGATGTCTTGTGCCACCGAGGGCTTCTCTGCAATCACCAAAGTCTTAGTCATAGCGTTGTTGGATGTCATTAGTAGCCTGTTGCCAGGCTGTTGGTTGGCAGCACCTGTGTGCGCGGCCAGAGTCGGTTTGTATCTTATTTGGCGAAGCCCGCTGCCAAGCTCGGCACGCCGGGCTTTTACAATCGGCGCTTTGCACGCGCCGCGCACCCTTGCGCGCTTGTGCACACCCCAAGTTAACACGAGTTTTTGTGATGCCCGCTCTTTCTTCTCGCACCGCCCCGAGCGCCGCACCTGGCTCGGTGCCCCGCGCCGCGCCGCGCCGCGTTCAGGTGCGGCGCTCGGGCGTGCACGGCAAAGGCGTGTTTGCACTGTGCGACATCGCCGCCGGCGCGACAATTTTGGAATACAAGGGCGAGATCATCAGCTGGGACGAGGCCCAAGAGCGCCACCCGCATGACCCGAGCGACCCCAACCACACCTTTTATTTCCATGTCAGCGCCGAGCGCGTGATCGACGGAGGCGTCAAGGGCAACGCAGCGCGCTGGATCAACCACTCCTGCGCGGGCAACTGCGAGGCAGACGAGCGCGGGGGCCGCATTTTCATTGTCGCGCTGCGCGACATCCAGGCCGCAGAAGAGCTGAGCTACGACTACGGCCTGGTGCTTGAGGAGCGCTACACAGCCAAGCTCAAGGCCGAGTACCCGTGCTGGTGCGGTGCGACCAACTGCCGAGGCACCTTGTTGGCCCCCAAACGCGGCTTTCGCAAATGACGCCGGACACCCAAGCCCGCAGCGCAGCACAGCCGCCCTGGCCGCTGGAGGCGATTTGGCAGAGCGTTGTTGTGCAACTGCCGGGCTTCACGGTCGAGCTGCTGCCCACCGTTGACTCCACCAACAGCGAGCTGATGCGCCGCGTGCGCGCCGGCCTGTGCGAGCCCACCCTGTTGGTGGCCGAGCGTCAAACCGCCGGGCGTGGCCGGCTGGGCCGCGACTGGGACAGCCAGGCCACGGACGTGGGCGTCAGCGTGGCGGAGAGCCTGGGCCCGGAAGTGGGCCTGAAATGGCCCAACGATTTGTGGCTGGCCGACGACCGCAAAATCGGCGGCGTCTTGATCGAGACCGCCGGCTTGGCGGCGACGTCCGCCCAGCCAGGCACACCGGGTGCCGCCGGTGCAGCCCAGATGCGGGCGGTGTTGGTGGGGGTTGGCATCAACATCAGCGCCCCGCCGCCGCAACCGGGCCAGCCGCAGCCACCGGCCGGGCTACGCGACTGGTTGCCGGCCAGCAGCGCAGCGGCCACCTTGGCGCAACTGGTGCCGGCGCTGGTGGCGGCGCTGCAATGCTTTGAGGCCCAGGGTTTTGCGCCGTTCCAGGCCCGCTTTAACGCCCGCGACCGGCTGTTCGAGCGCAACGTGCGCCTCAGCGATGGACGCGAAGGCCGCGCCACGGGCGTCGACGCCCGTGGCGCGCTGCGCGTGCAGACCGCGCAGGGCGTGCAAAGCATTACCAGCTCGGACGTCAGCGTGCGCCCAGCGCCCGGCGCTTAGCACACCGATGCTGCGCGCCATGGTGCTACTGCGTATTCGTTTGCGCTTGCGCTCGCTGCGGCGATTGCTAGTGCTAGTGCTAGTGCTACTGCGGGTGCGCTGGCAATGGCTGTCGCTCTTGCTCTTGCTGCTGCTGGCCAATACCGCCTATTTCGTCTGGGCCGGGGGCTATGCGCGGTCATGGGGGCTGGCGCCGCCACAACAGACCGAGCCACAGCGACTGGCGCAGCAAATCCACCCCGGGCAATTGCGGCTGTTGCCGCCGCTGACCACCGGGCCGGTGTGCCTGGAGACGGAGGTCTTGCGCAACCCCGACCAGGTCGAGGCGCTGCGCCAAGTTGCGGCGACGGAGCTGCCGGACGGCAGCTGGCAAATGCTGTCCGAGCCCTTGCCGCTGCGCTGGATTGTGTACCTGGGCCCTTACCTGAATGCGGAACTGGTCGAGAGAAAAAAAGCCGAGCTGCAACAGCTCCAGCTGCCATTCGAGGCGCCTGCCAATCCGGCGCTGGAACCCGGCCTGGCGCTGGGCAGTTTTGCGACCGAGGCGCAGGCGCAGCAGACGCTTGCGCCACTGGCCCAAAAAGGCATCCGCACCGCCCGCGTGCTGCCCGACCAAGACCCCGGCCTGCACTGGCGCTTGCGCCTGCCCAAGGCCAGCGCAGCGCCCGAGCTCGACGCACTGCGCCCCGCGCTGGCCGGCCAGCGCTTGCAGCCCTGCCGCTGACACCGGCAACGCAGCTTGCCCGCACCCAGGCGCGGGCGGCTGTCGGATTGGGTCGGCAAAAACCGTCCTCGCTGGGGCTCCATTTCGCTTCGATGCCAATAGTCCGACCGCCTCCTAGGGTTTGATCCGAGCACGGTTGCTATGGTTTTTTTCTAGAATGCACCAAGGCGTTGGCCACATGAGGAAGGCTGGGCCCCGTGGGCGCGTCGTTGCGCTCCATCCACACCATCCACCCAAACACAAGGAGACTGGGATGCACCACGCCACGCCGGCCACGCCGGCCATGCAAGCCATGCAAGCCATGCAAGCCAAAATCATCCGGCCATTTGCGGCCCTGCTTGATGTCACAAAACGGCTAGACCCAGCGCGGCTGGGCCAGCTGCCGGGCCGTGGCTGGCCGCATGGGGCTGGCCGCACGGCAAGTCCCCCCACTGCCCGCTTGCTTGCCCTGCTGTTCTGTGGCGCCTTCCTTGCCACTACGCCACGGGCCGCACCGGTAGCCACGGCGGCCAAGGTGATTGCCCCGACCTCGGCGGCCGAAGTCGGCGTCATCCGACCCGGCTCGGAATACCTCAAGGGCTATTTGGAGGCCAGCGCGCTGCCCAATAGCCTGGCCCTGCTGCCGCGGCCGCCCGAGCCCGGCTCGGCGGCGCAGCAGGCCGACGAAACCACCTGGCGCGCGCTCAACGCACTGAAGCCAGGCGCGCGCTGGGCACTGGCACGCGCCGACGCCGAGCTGCTCTTTCCGCAGGCCAGTGCCGCCTTTGCCTGCGCGCTGGGGCAGCCGATTTCGGAGCAGGCCACACCGCACCTGAACATGCTGCTGCGGCGCAGTCTGGCGGATGCCGGGCTGGCCACCTACAAGGCCAAAAACCACTACCAGCGCCAGCGTCCTTTTGCCTCCCTGGGCCTGGCGAGCTGCACGCCGGACGAAGAGGCCAAGCTCTCCAAGGACGGCTCCTACCCCTCGGGCCATGCCGCCGTGGGCTGGGCCTGGGCGCTGCTGCTGGCCGAGCTGGCGCCGCAGCGGGCCGATGCGCTGCTACAGCGCGGGCGCTCGTTCGGCCAAAGCCGGGGTGTGTGCGGCGTGCACTGGCCAACCGACATTGAAGCCGGACGCTTGGTGGGCGCTGCTGCCGTCGCCCGGCTCCAATCCAACCCCGTTTTTCTGGCCCAGCGCGACGCGGCCCGCGCTGAAATTGCACCGACGTCCACGGCCGCACCGAGCCCGGCCTGCTTGGCACAAGCCGCCGCGCAGGCCTTGTCACAGCACTTGGTGCCTTGAGCACCGCGCAGCCAGGCGCACTATCACGGACTTGCGCAAACCCCAGGGCCAGCGCCCAAGCGTTGAGCCGGCGTGTTTGCGCAAGTCCGACAGGCTCCTCGGCCTGCCTGCGCGCTACCTGCGCGCTGCCTGGGCAACAAGCCGCCGAGCCGGTTTGGAAAACACCGAAAATACGCTGACACCGCCGCGCTGCTGGTGCCGCCACGCGGCGCGGCTTGGCTTGGCTTGGCCCGCGTGGCGGCGGCCACACTTCACCCACATTAAGGAACACACATGGGCGCGCAATGGAAAGCAAAAGGCAAAGAGCAGGCAGCCAATGCCAGAGGAAAATTGTTTGGCAGATTGGCCAAAGACATCATGGTGGCGGCGCGCAACGGCGCCGACCCGGCGCTCAACGCCCGCCTGCGGTTGGTGCTTGAGCAGGCGCGCAAGGTCTCCATGCCCAAGGAAACGCTGGCCCGCGCCATTCAAAAAGGTGCTGGCCTAGGTGGTGCGGCCGTGCATTTTGAGCATGTGATCTACGAAGGCTTTGCGCCGCACCAAGTGCCGGTGATGGTGGAGTGCCTGAGCGACAACCTCAACCGCACCGCGCCAGAAATGCGCGTGCTGTTTCGCAAAGGCCAGCTCGGCACGGCGGGCTCGGTGGCCTGGGATTTCGACCATGTCGGCATGATCGAGGCCGAGCCCAGCGGCGCCGACGCCGACGCCGAGCTGGCGGCGATCGAAGCTGGGGCGCAAGATTTTGAGGCTGTCGATGGCATCACCTTGTTCTTGACCGACCCCGGCGACCTCGACCTGGTCAGCCGCGCACTGCCGGCCCAGGGCTTTAGCGTGCTGTCGGCCAAGCTCGGCTACAAGCCCAAAAACCCGCTCGACCCGGCCCAGCTGAACGAAGCGCAGCGCGAAGAGCTGGAAGCCTTTTTGGCCGCCATCGATGCGCATGACGACGTGCAAAACATGTTTGTCGGCTTGGCGGGATAAGGCACGGCTGCGCGGTGCAGGTCTGGGCCGACACTGCCTTAACGTGGCCCACCCCCGAAGCGCCTACGGCGCTTTCCCCCTCAAGGGGGCGCACCCGGTGGCCTGGCAGAGCCAGATCCACGGGTGCACTGGGGGCGGCGCGCTCG
>JAYVXE010000320.1:0-4525 GCA_043785395.1 Burkholderiaceae bacterium
GTCTTGTTTTGTGGCTTGCTGGCCCTCACCCCAACCCTCTCCCAGAGGGAGAGGGGGTAAAACAAAAGCGCACTGCATGCCGTGACCTGAGTAGTTACATAGATTGATGGGTTGATAGGTTGATAGGTTGAATTTATGTTAAATATGGCTGTAACGCCCATTGGTAAAGCGATTGCAGCTATGTTTTATATAGCAAACTACTGTAGTGTATGCCGGGCCCGTTGGGGGCGGCTTGGCACTTTTTAAGGGGCTGATGTGACGGCGATCACCTTTATTGGGCAGGACACACCGACGCGGGTGTTTCGGGCGCGTTGTTTGGAGTGGGCCGGGCAGGACGCTTTGCGCAGCAAGCGGCGCGGCTTGTGGCTGGGCGTGGACTGGGCGGGGTACTACGCCCATGCGCGTGCAGTGGGGCTGGGGCTGGCGGCGCGGGGGCTGGCGCGCGGTGCGGTGGTGTGCGTGCTGGCCGAGAACCGGCCCGAGTGGCTGTACGTGGACTTGGGCGCGCAGTGCATGGGCATGGTCGGCTGCGGCATCTACCCCACGGCTTCGCCTGAGCAGGTGCAGTATGTTTTGGCGCACAGCGGCGCCGAGGCACTGTTTGTCGAGAACCAGGAGCAGTTGGAGAAGGCCTTGGCGGTGCGTGCACAGTGCCCAGCGCTGCGCCACATCGTGGTGATGGAGCGCAAGGGCCTGCGTGCGCTGGACGATGCGGGCGTGCTGTTTTTCGACGACTTCTTGGCCCAAGGCCAGCAGTTGGCCGCGCAGCCAGCGCAGGCCCAGGCTTTCGAGGACGCCGTCGATGCCGCTGTTCCCGCTGACACGGCTTTTCTGGTCTACACCTCGGGCACCACCGGTGCGCCCAAGGGAGCCATGGTCAGCAACCGCAACGTGGTGTTCCAGATGACCCAGGCCCCGAGCTACCTGGAGGTGCAGCGCGGTGACCGGGCGGTCTCCTTTTTGCCGCTGTGCCACATTGCCGAGCGCATGGCATCGGTGTTCAACCCGATGGCGGTGGGCCTGGTCGTGCACTTCCCCGAAAACGCCGGCACCGTCTTCAACGACCTGCGCGAGGTCGCGCCCCAGGTGGTGTTTGCCCCACCGCGTTTTTGGGAAAAAATGGTCTCCCAGATCGACCTGTTCATGCGCGACGCGATTGCGCCTGCGCGCTGGGCGTACCGGCAGGCGCGTGTGCGTGGCCTTGACGCCGTCAACGTCCAACTGCAAGGCGGCACACCGGCGGCGCTGGACGGTGCGACCCGTTTGCTGCAATGGCTGGCATTTCGCAACGTCCGCATCTTTTTGGGCCTGCAAAACCTGCGCGTGGCCCTGACCGGCGCGGCGCCCGTGCCGCCCGAACTGATCCGCTGGTACCTGGGCTGCGGCATCGAGCTGCGCGAGGCCTTCGGCATGACCGAGACCAGCGGTTTTGCCACCGCCACGCCGCGTGGGCACATCCGCCTGGGCTGGGCCGGACTGCCCGCGCAGGGCACCGAGATCCGCGTCGGAGCCGATGGCGAAATCTTGATCCGTGGCCCCCACATCATCCAGGGCTACTGGAAGGATGCCGAGCAAACCCGGGACGCCATTGACGCCGAAGGCTGGCTGCACACCGGCGACTGCGGTGAGGTTGCGGCGGACGGCTACCTCGCCATCCGCGACCGCATCAAGGACATCTTGATCACCTCGGGCGGCAAGAACATCAGCCCCAGCCACATCGAGAGCCGGCTCAAATTCAGCCCCTATGTGACCGACGCCATCGTCATGGGGGATGCGCGCCATTACCTGACCTGCCTGCTGATGATCGACCAAGAGCATGTGACGCGCTACGCCCAAGAGCAGCAGATTGCCTACACCGACTTCGCCAGCCTCAGCTGCGCACCCGGCGTGGTGGCACTGCTGCGCAGCGAAATCGAGCGCATCAACCCAGAGCTGGCGCGGGTTGAGCAGATCAAGGACTTTCGCATCATCGACGTGCTGCTCACGCCCGAGGACGAAGAGCTGACGCCGACCATGAAGCTCAAGCGCAAGGTGATTGCGCGCAAATATGCAGTGCTGATCGACAGCATGTACTGAAGGTGTATCCCCCAGGCTTGCCGGCTGCGCGGGCTGAGGGGAGGACGAAGAGTGGTTTTATTTTCAATAAAAGGAGACATGCATGAAAAAATATCGACGTACCTGGGCCATCGCGGCGTTGGGTTTGGCCTTGGCTGGCACGGCGGGCGCTGCGGGGGTGACGGATGCCGAAATTCTGCTCGGCACCCACCTCGACCTTTCGGGGCCGACATCGGCCAACATGCCGATGCTGCGCAACGCCATGCAGTTGCGCATCGACGAGGCGAATGCTGCCGGTGGTGTGCATGGCCGCAAGCTGCGGCTGTTGACCGAAGACAACGGCAGCCAGCCCCAACAGGCGGTGCGCGTGGTGCAAAAACTCATCAAGAGCGACGGCGTATTCGCACTCATCAACACCTTTGGCTCCGGCCCCAACGCCGCCACGGTAAAAATGGCGACCGATGCCGGCGTGATGGTGTTCGCGCCCTGGGGGTCGTCGTCGACCTTCCAGAAGATTGCGGGCAACAGCCCGCTGCTGTTCACCACCATCCAGAACTACGACAGCACCACGGCCCTGGCCATGGCCTGGGCGCTGCGCACCTGGAAACCGGTGCGGGTTGGGGTGGTCTACCAAGAGGGGCCGTTTGGCGACCTGGTGCGCACGGGCGCACAAAGGGCGCTCAAGGAAGCCGGGTTGAGCGTGGCCGCAGAGGCCGCCTACAAGGTCGGCGACATCGACTTTTCTTCGCAAGTGGCCAAGATGAAGGCCGCCAACGTCGACCTGATCCTGGCCGGCACGGTGGTGCGCGAAACCGTGGGCGTGATGGCCGAGGTCAAGAAGCTGCAATGGAAAGATGTCAAGGTGCTGACCACGCTGCCGGGGCGCAGCAGCATCGTGGCCCAGTTGGGCAAGGACACGGTCGAAGGCCTGTACGGCATCGGCGGCTGGCGCTTGCACGGGCCCGATACCAAGGACCCGGAGGCTGCGAAGTTCATGGCCGCCTACCGCCAGAAATTCGGTGCCGACGCGGATGAAAACGCCGCCAATGCCTATGCCTACACCGACTGGTTTATCGCCGGACTGCAGGCAGCAGGGCGCACATTGACCGCCCAGAGCCTGGCCAAAGTCCTGCCGAATGTTTCCTACGCAGACTTCACCACCTACGCGCGCCAGCGCTTCGTGGCCAACCACATGTCGCCTGAGTACGTGTCGATCGACCAAGTGCAGTCGGGCAAGTGGGTGCAGATAGCCGAACCGATGGCGGGCAGCAAGCCTTGACGATGGCTGGGGCCGGGGCGGCCCCGCTTATTGGCGGGGACGTCAGGGCGCAGAGGTTGGCGCAGAGGTGGCCGTGGACAGTGGCTACCATGGATGCATGCCCTTGCCTCTTGACCTCGACCTGACCCGTGATGCCCTGGCCACCAGCACCTTGAGCCACGGCCTGAAACTGCTGGGCGACCGCTGGAGCATGGCCATCTTGATGGGGGCTTTCTTGGGCGTGCGGCGCTTTGACCAGTGGCAGACCCGGCTTGGCATTCCGCGCCACACGCTGGCCGAGCGGCTCAAGACCCTGGTCGGCCTGGACCTGCTGCGCCCGCGCCTGTACCAGGAGCGACCAGCGCGCCATGCCTACCACCTCACCCGCAAGGGCATGGCGCTGTACGACCAGGTGCTGATGATCTGGGACTGGGAGCGCTGCTGGGGCAGCCGCAAAAAGGTCTTGCCGCGCCGGCTCACACACCGCCTCTGCGGGCACAGTTTTACGCCCGATTTGGCCTGCACCGCCTGCCATCAGACGGTGCTGCTGGGGGCGCTGCGGTTTCGCTTGCAGCCCAATCCGAACCTGCCGTTCGAGACCGCTGCCCCCGGCCCCACGCCCCGTATCTCGCTCAGCGGTACGGCGGGTATGGAACTCGGCCTGCGCGTGGACCGCTGGGCTTTGCTGATCATCGCGTCCGTGGTGCTGGGCTGCCACTACTTCGACCAGCTCACGCATGTGCTGGGCATCGGGCCGAGCGTGCTGGCGCGGCGGCTCCAGCAGATGGTGGTGTCCAGTTTGCTGCTATGCGAGGTCGACCGTGTGGATGCACGCCGGCGCATCTACCGGCTCACCGCGGCCAGCCGGGCACTCTTTGGCTACATCGTCTGCCTGTCGAGCTGGGCCGGGCAGCACCACTTTCATGAAAGCAGATCGATCTTGGCCAGCCACCAAGGCTGTGGCCAGGTCTTTGTGCCGCAGGCCGTTTGCAGCCATTGCCGAATGCCGCTCAAGCCGTGGGATGTGCATTTTGAAGAAGAGGGCCTTTCAGCCGCCGCAGCGCCGGGCTGCGTAGCTGAACGGGATGGCGGCTAGGAGCTCGTACAACTGTTTGTCAAAATCGCCATCGCGCACCTGCTTGAGGATGTCGGCGTACCCTGCTTCGTCGATCTTGATGGCTTTGCTGCAGTGGGGGCAGATGATTTCATGCA
>JAYVXE010000321.1:0-4500 GCA_043785395.1 Burkholderiaceae bacterium
TGGATGAATTTTGGCAATTTCAAGCGCATTGGTGCGTTTAATTGAAAACAGCAGGAATGACTATGCAGCTCCAGCGTTCACCGGTTGCCAAACGCCAGCGCGGCCTGACATTTTTTGGTTTGCTGGCCTGGGGCGTGCTTATTTTGGCGCTTGTCATGGTTGGCGTTCAGGCGGCTCCGATGTATGTCGAATACTTTGCCATCCAAAAAGCCGTGAACCGGGCGCAGACCGGCAGCACCGTGTCGGAGGTGCAGGGCATTTTTGACCGGGCGGCGCAGATCGACAGTATTACTTCGGTCCGGGGCAGCGATTTGAGCATCACCAAGCAAGGCGAAAAAGTTGTGGTCGGATTCGACTACAGCCGTGAAATCCATTTGCTAGGGAACGCCTACCTGACGCTGAAATACGCTGGGCAGTCGAACTAAGTGGGATCCGCACTGCGCCAGTTAGAGCTGCGTTTGCAGCACAGCTTTGCCAACCCCAAGTTGCTGCAACGCGCCATCACCCACCGAAGTTTTTCGGCCGATCACAACGAACGGCTGGAGTTTTTGGGCGATTCGGTGTTGAGTCTTGCTGTCTCCGGCCTGCTCTACCAGCGGCTGGCGGCCACGTCCGAGGGCGATTTGTCGCGTATCCGGGCCAATATGGTGCGGCAAGAAACCCTGCACCAGCTCGCGCTGGGGCTGGGTCTTTCGGCCGTACTGCGCCTGGGCGAAGGCGAGTCGCGCTCGGGCGGCGACAAGCGGCCATCGATCCTGGCCGATGCGGTAGAGGCCTTGATTGGGGCTGTCTACTTGGACGCTGGCTACAGCAGCGCTGAAGCCCTGGTGCACAGATTGTTCCAAGAGGTTGAGATCAACCCTGGCATGGAGGCCGGGGCGAAAGATCCGAAAACCGAGTTGCAAGAGTTGCTGCAGGGTCGGAAAATGAAAGTCCCGACCTACCGCGTGGTGGCAACACTGGGCGTGGCGCACCGCCAGACTTTCGATGTGGAGTGCGAAGTCCCTGAGCTGGGTTTGGCCGAGCGCGGAATTGGTGGCTCACGGCGTGCCGGTGAGCAAGTTGCAGCAGCCGCCATCTTGACCCTGTTGAAAGCAAAGAAAATATGAATGATGATGCTAAATCTATAGCTACTGGCGCTGATGAGGCCGTCGTTAAAGCCAAAAATGATCTTGAAAAAATGCTGGCGGCCGCCAAACCTGGCACCGGCCAGGCGCGGCTTGCGGGCAAGGCTGCCGAGGTTGCCGACGCAGAGCCGGTCGGCCCCAAGCGCTGCGGCACTATTGCCATTGTGGGCAAGCCCAATGTCGGTAAATCGACCCTGCTCAACGCCTTGGTTGGCCAGAAGATCAGCATTACTTCGCGCAAAGCGCAGACCACGCGCCACCGCATCACCGGCATTCGCACGCGCGATGCTGTGCAGTTTGTGTTTGTCGATACGCCGGGGTTTCAAACCGTGCACACCACGGCGCTCAACAAGTCGCTGAACAAAACCGTGCTGGGCGCGATTGGCGATGTTGACTTGGTGCTGTTTGTGGTCGAAGCCGGCAGTTTTACGCTGGCCGATGCCAAGGTGCTGTCGCTGCTCAAACCCGGTGTGCCGGCACTGCTGCTGGCCAATAAGCTCGACAACATCCACCGCCGCGCCGAGATTGCGCCCTGGCTCAAGGGCATGCAAGAGCGCCATCCGTTTGCCGAGTTTGTTCCGATGTCGGCCAAAAACGCCAAGGACATTGGGCGCTTGTTGGGGATTTGCGAGAAATACCTGCCCGTGCAAGATTGGTTTTACGGTCTTGATGAGCTGACCGACCGCAGCGAGAAATTCCTGGCCTCCGAGACCGTGCGTGAAAAGCTGTTCCGCTTCACCGGCGACGAGCTGCCCTATACCTCGACCGTCATCATTGACAAGTTTGAGGAAGAGGCGAGCAAGAAATACAAGCGTTTTATCAAGATTGCCGCAACCATCGTGGTCGAGCGCGACAACCACAAAATGATGGTGATTGGCGACAAGGGCGAGCGCTTGAAGCGCATTGGCAGCGAAACCCGGCAAGAGCTGGAAAAGCTCATGGACGCCAAAGTATTTATTGAGATTTGGGTCAAGGTGCGCTCTGGTTGGGCTGATGACGAAGCCCGTGTGCGCTCCTTTGGGTATGAATAGAGCTCGCCCCCAGGCTTGCGCACTTCGTGTCGCCGCCAACCCCCTACCGGGGGCGCTGCCAGCAGCCCGGCAAAGCCGGTTCTGCGGGGTTTTTGCTCGCCCCCAGGCTTCGCTGCGCTTCGCCAACCCCCTGCCGGGGGCGATGCCAGCAGCCCGGCAAAGCCGGTTCTGCGGCATCCTGGAAGGAGCGGCTGCGCTGCGCTGGCCGTGGGGCGTTGGTGATGGTGATGGCGTTGGTGATGGCCGCTAAATCTCTCGGTAGCTGCGGATCTGCATGTTGGCGCAAGCTTTAAGAAAGTCCCCTGGCTGATGGCTTTGCAACGTGTCTCGCATGAACCGGCTTATGTTTTGCACCGCTATGACTGGAGCGAGTCGAGTCTGATTTTGGAGGTGTTGACGCGCAACCATGGGCGGATTGCTTTGGTGGCGAAGGGGGCGAAGCGGCCGAGTTCGAATTTTCGTCCTGTGCTTTTGCCGCTCCAGCCTTTGCAGCTGATGTACACCTTGTCGGCGGGCGCGCACGAGGCGATTCACACGCTCAAGGGGGCGGAGTGGATGGGTGGCCATGTGATGCCGCTCGGTGATGCTTTGCTGTCTGGCTATTACTTGAACGAGTTGTTGCTGCGTTTGTTGGCGCGCGATGATCCGCATCCGGCGCTGTTTGACGCTTATGCCATGGCCGTGCAGGTGCTGGCGTCCAGTCCCGGCGCCGTGCTGCAAGCGGCGTTGCGTGCCCTGGAGTTGCTGTTGCTGCGTGCCGTCGGCTTGTTGCCGGCGCTGGACACGGAGACCAGCAGCCGCGCCGCGCTGGCCGCTGGCACGGTCTACAGCCTGGTGCCCGAGACTGGGCTGCGTGCCAGCCAGGCGCAGGAGCGTCGCGGCCTGCGCGGGCAAGACTGGCAGGCGATTGAGCTGGCCTTGGCTGCGCCGGTGCCGTTTGTGGCAACTTTGCGCGCCTGCGCTGATGTGTCGGCGGCGCTGCGTCCGCAGCTGCGCACGCTGTTGCACTACCATTGCGGCGTCGCCAGCCTGCGCACCCGCCAGATGATGCTGGATGTGCAAAATATCGCGTTGACGGTTTAGGAGGCTGTCGGACTTGGTCTGCATCGAAGCGAAATGGACCCGGCTCCATTGCAGCCGATGCCGGCCTTCGACCAAGTTCGACCAAGTCCGACAGCCTCCTAGGCCCAAGTCAGCGTTCCCTCCATTCACGACTTAGGTACAAGCCCCATCGGGCGCCGTGCGCCGACAGGTTGGCGCAGGCCCCGCGAAGGCTTGGCACAGCTCCATCCTCTATGACTTCCTCTCCTTTTGCCCGCAGCGCTCTGCCCGCCGCTGCCAGTTTGCGCACCGCGCTGTCGGTCAATGTCAATCTGGTGGCGCAGGTGCGCAATCGGCGCAACCTGGCCTACCCCAGCGTCACCCGCGCCGCAGCGCTGTGTTTGGCGGCGGGGGCGGCGGGTATCACGGTCCATCCCCGGCCCGATCAGCGGCATATTCGTCCCCACGATGTGGACGAGCTGGCCGCGCTGCTCCAAGACTGGCCGGGGTGCGAGTACAACATCGAGGGCAATCCGTTCCACAACCTGATGGATTTTGTGCGCAGCGCTAAGCCCCAGCAGTGCACGTTTGTGCCCGACAGCGAAGGCCAGCCGACCAGTGACCATGGCTGGGATTTGCGCGCCGACGGCGAGCGCCTGCGGCCTTTGATCGCCCAGGCGCAGGCGCTGGGCGTGCGCGTCAGCCTCTTTATGGATGCGACGCCGGCGGCGATGGCCGAGGCCCACGCGCTGGGCGCCGACCGGGTTGAGCTCTACACCGAGCCCTATGCCGCAGCCTGGGGCACGCCGCGCCAGGCCGAGGTGCTGGCGCAGTTCGCTGCTGCTGCTGCTGCTGCGCATGCGCTTGGCCTGGGGGTGAACGCCGGGCACGACCTGAGCCGGGATAATTTGACGGATTTTTTGCGCGCTGTCCCCGCTGTCCATGAAGTCTCCATCGGCCACGCCTTGATGGCCGATGCGCTGGAGCTGGGCTATGCCGCCAGCGTGCGCGCCTACCTGCGCTGTATCGAGGAAACCCAGGTGTAACGTGAACCACCCCCGTAGCGCCTGCGGCGCTCCCCCCTCAAGGGGGCGCACCCAGTGGCCTGGTGAACTTAGACCACCCCCGAAGCGCCTGCGGCGCTCCCCCCTCAAGGGGGCGCACCCAGTGGCCTGGTGAACTTAGACCACCCCCGTAGCGCCAGCGGCGCTACCCCCTCAAGGGGGCGCACCCAGTGGCCTGGCAGAGCCAGATCCACGGGTGCACTGGAAGTGGCGCGCTCGTCGTCGCGTCCCTTGTTT
>JAYVXE010000322.1:0-13988 GCA_043785395.1 Burkholderiaceae bacterium
GGGATCTACCGTCCATCAGCCGGCACTGGCAAAACCGGGGTTTCCGCGACTGGGTGACCTTGATCGAATTGCTGCGCGATGCGTGGCTGGCGTTTCGCAGCATTGACAGTGCTCGCGCGACACGGATTGCCCAGGCTTGGTTCGAGTTGCCTTATCCCACCTTCAAACGACTGGCACTTTTTGCCGCCAGCCAGGACGACTGCATCGCCCCGGAGCAGTGGGTGGGCTGGTTGTTGGCCGATGGCGGCAGGTGGCTTTGGTCCACAGATACAGGGCGGGAGGTGTTCAGGCTGTTGGTTCTGCAGGGGCACCAATTGGCAGAGGCGGCAGGGGCCACCCAGGAACGTCTGGAGGCAGCCATCTTGGACGGCCCGCCGCGCGAGATGTACCCGGACGATTTCGCACAAGATCATTGGCCAGACCCGGTGGCTCGTTCCGTCTGGCTGTATCTGGCCAAATTGAATACTTCGGGCCTCACACTGGGCGCTACCGCCAAGGCACGCTTGGCAGAGCTGTCCAATGCATACCCGCAACGGCAGTTGGCGACCCATGAGCGTGATGAGTTCTCTCACTGGATGAGCGGCACCGGTGACCCTGACTATGAAGAAAGCCGGGATGTTGACATCGCACCTCGAAAGCGGCGCGAACTCGTTCAATGGCTCATCAAGCCGCAGCCAAAACGACGCTCCTTCTACGAAGACACGTGGCGCGACGTCTGCCGCACCCGCTTCTTCCACAGCCTGTACGCACTGTGCGATCTGGCACGGGATGGTGTATGGCCAGCCGGGCGATGGCGCAAGGCGCTGCAGGCCTGGGGAGAAGAAGGGATGGTGTTGCGATCCTGGCGATACGCCGCACCTCTGGTGCAGACCATGCCCGACACCGTCATTCAGGAAATTGCCCACGGTGTGACGTGCTGGATCGACACCGTTTCTAAGTCCATCACTCAGCAGGAGGAAATCCTGCTGAATCTGTGCCGCCGCGTCTTGGCTCTGCCACTCGAAGCAGGCACCGGCATGACCGGCAATGGCGGGCCGATTGATCAACCTGTTACCGAGGCCATCAATCATCCGGTCGGGCATGTCACGCAGGCGCTGATCAATCTGTGGTTCAAACGGAATCCGAACGACAACGATCAGCTTCCAGCAGAAATAAAGCCCTTCTTCACGGAACTCTGCGATATACGGGTGGACCGATTCCGCCACGGACGGGTACTGCTGGGTTCACGATTAATTGCTCTCTTCCGCGTGGATCGAGCGTGGACAGAGCAATACCTGTTGCCCCTGTTCAGTTGGGACAAGCAGGTCGAAGCGAAAGCTGTTTGGGAAGGTTTCCTGTGGTCGCCACGCGTGTACCAGCCCTTGTTGATGGCGCTCAAGCCGCAGTTCCTGGCGAGTGCAAACCACTACGACGAGTTAGGTGAACACCGCCAGCAGTTCGCCGCCCTCCTGACTTACGCGGCGCTGGGGCCGACCGAGGGCTACACCGTGAATGAGTTCCGATCCGCGCTCGGGGCGCTGCCTAAAGAGGGGTTGGAGAGATCTGCGCAGGCGCTCTCTCAAGCCCTTGAAGGGGCTTCCAATCAGCGCGAGGACTATTGGAAGAACCGTGTCCAGCCTTTCTGGCAATACGTTTGGCCCCAGTCCCGCGACCTTGCCACTCCGCGAATCGCCGAATCATTAACTCGGGTGATCATCGCTGCCCGATCTGAGTTTCCGGCTGCTTTGGCTGCTATGCAAGATTGGCTGAAAACCATTGAACACCCGCACTACGTCTTGCGTCTACTGTACGAATCGGATTTGTGCATGCGATTCCCGGCGGATGCTCTGCGTCTAATGGCTACCGTGATTGCTGACCAACATTGGGCCCCTCAGGAATTGGGGCAATGTTTAGACAAGATCGTGCAAGCTGCGCCACAGCTTGCACAAGATGCCCGGCACCAGCGTCTACGCGAGTATTCGCGTAAGTCCTCATAAAGCATGGCGCGCATAGATCGCCGCCTTCAGGCCCATGCATCGTTGGCCCCGGCACAGGCAGGCCCATAGCAGGCAGGCAGGACGCAAGTGTTTTTCCCGTTTTAAAATGACCCCATGTAGTCACAAAGGAGTACGCAATGGAAACTCTGCAAATCCGGGAAGCCAAGGCGAGTTTTTCTGCCGTTGTTGCAGCGGCTGAAATGGGGCGCCCCACCATCATCAGCCGCCATGGCCATCCCTGTGCCATGGTGGTGCCCATGGTCGACGCTCAGCGCCTGTATCCGCTGGAGTCCTCCAACCTGGCCAGCTACCTGTTCGGCATGCCCGGCCCGCTCGACACCGAGCGCGACCCCAGCCCGCTGCGGGACCTTGCGCTGTGAGCGCCACCTTCCCGGCACTGCCGCCCCTGTGCCGGGGCTATTTGCTCGATACCAGCGTGGTGTCGGCCTTGGCGCCGGGCCGCCAAGCCCATCTGTGCGCAGGTTTTGCCGAATGGCTGCAAGCGCAGCACACGCAGTTGTTTCTGCCCGCCATCGCCATCGCCGAGTTGGCCCAGGGCATCCGCAAGTTGCAGCGCAGCGGTGGCCTGGAGCGCGCCCAGCGGCTGGAGCTATGGTTGGATGGTTTGATGGCCGGTTTTGCCGAGCGCATCCTGCCGCTGGACGCGCCAGCGGCCCGGCTCGCGGGCCAGATTTCCGATGCCGCTGTGGCGCAGGGCTGCCATCCGGGCTTTGCCGATGTCGCCATCGCCGCCTTGGCAGAACACGCCAAGCTGCTCTTGCTGACCTGCAATCTCAAACACTTCCAGCCACTGAATGTGCCTTGCGCCAATCCTTTTGAAAATATAACAGTAGCATAAAAATATTATATATTCTCGTTTTTAAATATAAAACACATTGAAACCCATTTAAAACATGCGCTACAAGCTATCAAATGAATAGTAATAAAGCCCATAAGCCCACCGACATCGGCCAAGCTCTGCGCAGCGCCGCCGCACTTGGGCTGGCGCGGCTGGACGCCCAGCTGCTGCTGCTGCACGCGCTTGGCCGCGCGCCCGGCGAGCGGGTCTGGCTGTTGGCCCATGGCGACGCCAGCGTCACGGCCACCGAGCACCAGCACTACCAAGCCCTGTGCCAGCGCCGCGCCGCCCACGAGCCGCTGGCCTATTTGGTTGGGGCGCAAGATTTTTACGGCCTTCACTTGCAGCTTGACGCACGCGTACTGGTGCCACGCGCCGACACCGAAACCCTGGTCGACTGGGCTTTGCAGGTGCTGGCCGAACACGCCGCGCAAATCACGCAGCCAGCCGTGCTCGACCTTGGCACCGGCAGCGGCGCGGTGGCACTGGCACTGGCCCGGCACTGCCCCACAGCGCAGGTGACGGCGCTTGACGCCGACGCCGACGCGCTGGCGGTTGCCCAGGCCAATGCGCTGCGGCTGCAAACGCCGCAGCAACGCCCGCTGCGCACCATCCAAGGCGACTGGCTCTGTGGCCACCACGGCCACTACCACCTGATCGCCTCCAACCCGCCCTACATTGCCGAACACGATCCGCACTTGCCCGCCCTGGTGCACGAGCCACGCCGAGCCCTGGTCTCCGGCCACGACGGCCTGAGCGATCTGCGCCGCATCGTCCAGCAAGCGCCAGCGCACCTGCTGCCCGGCGGCTGGCTTCTGCTTGAACACGGCTACGACCAAGCGCCAGCGGTGCGCGATCTGCTACAAGCACAGGGCTTTGTCCAAGTGCAAAGCCGCAAGGATTTGGCCGGCATCGAACGCTGTAGCGGCGGACTATGGCCAACATGAAATAATCCGAGCTGTTTGCAGCGTGCACCAACGCGCCAGCACGTTTGCGCCCGCCCCCCTTCCAAAAATTCCAAGGAATCCCTCCATGCAAGACACCCAACAAAAAATCACTGAACTGCTCAAGAGCCATCCGGTTGTGCTCTTCATGAAAGGCAACGCCAGCTTTCCGCAGTGCGGCTTCTCGGGCCGCGCCATCCAGATTTTGAAAGCCTGCGGCGTCGACCCCAAGACCCTCAAGACCATCAATGTCTTGGAAGACGACGCCATGCGCCAAGGCATCAAGGAGTACAGCCAATGGCCGACCGTGCCCCAGCTCTACGTCAAGGGCGAATTCGTCGGCGGCTCGGACATCATGATGGAGATGTACGAGTCGGGTGAGATGCAACAACTGCTGTCGTGAGCACGCCGCTTGCACTATTGACAAGGCCATTGACAGCGCAAGGTCGGCGCAAGCCCGCGGCCATGCGTTGAACAACTACCTGGGCACTCGCTGCCAGTGCCCAGTTCATAAGGAGTGGACCATGGACCCCCGCAACCCGATTGCCACGCCCGCTTCCTTCCAGCTGCCACTGGCCAACTTGCGCAGCGTTTTTCACCCCAGCGAGGTCGAACGCAAACTCGACAAGCTCCCCCCGCGTGAGCACGAAGGCTTGCGCAGCACCTATGAGCGCATGCTGGAGCGCGGCCCCGACCGCTTCCAAGTCAAGCCCAGCGGCATTCCCGAAATGGACGCCCTGTACCAAGCGCTGCCCAACTTTGCCAGCGTACTGGACGACGTCAAACGCCATGTTGCCCTGTCACAAGACAGCCACGACGGCCTGGAAGTCACGCCCATGCTGCTGCTCGGCCCACCCGGCATCGGCAAAACCCATTTCGCCAAATACCTGGCCGATCTGCTCGGCACCGGAATGAACCTGGTGCCCATGGGCTCCATGACGGCGGGCTGGCTGCTGTCGGGCTCCTCCTCGCAGTGGAAGGGGGCCAAGCCCGGCAAGGTCTTCGAGTCTTTGGTGGAAGGCCAGTACGCCAACCCCGTGATCGTCGTCGACGAAATCGACAAAGCCAGCGCCGATGCCCAATACGACCCGCTGGGAGCGCTCTACAGCCTGCTTGAGCACGACACCGCCAGCGCCTTTGTCGACGAATTTGCCGACATTGCCATCGATGCCAGCCAAGTGCTTTGGATCACCACCGCCAACAGTGCCCGCAACATCCCCGACCCAATCCTGAACCGCATGAACGTGTTCGAGATCCTGCCACCCACCCACGCCCAAGGCCGTGCCATTGGACAGCGCCTGTACCAAGCGATCCGCAGCAGCCATGACTGGGGACGCCACTTTGACGCGCAAGCCAACGCCGGTTTGCTCGACGCGTTGGCGGAGCTGGCACCGCGCGACATGCGCAGAGCGCTGATGACCGGTTTTGGCAACGCCCGACTCGCCAGACGCGATGTCGTGCGCGCCAATGACATACCTCGCCCACCTTGCGCCAAGAGCAGCATTGGCTTTCTCCAATAGCCCAGGCTGCCCAACACTCCACCATGAACCTTTCGCAAAACCTCTTCGTTATTTTTTTACTGATCCTCGCCAGCGCTTTTTTCTCGATTGCCGAGATCAGTCTGGCTGCCTCGCGCCGCATTCGCCTGCAGCAAATGGCCGAAGAAGGTGATCCCCGGGCCACGCGCGTGCTTGCGCTGCAAGCGCAGCCCGGGCATTACTTCACCGTGGTGCAAATCGGTGTCAATGCGGTGGCGATTTTGGCGGGTGTGGTCGGCGAAGGCACACTCAGTCCGTACTTCACGCGGCTGTTGGCGCACTGGCTAAGCGAACCCGTGGCCAGCAACATCGGTTTTGCGGTCTCATTTGTCACCATCATTTCGCTCTTCATCGTCTTCGCCGATCTTTTCCCCAAACGGCTCGGCATGGCCAAGCCCGAGCAGCTGGCCGTCCGCGTGCAAGCACCGATGCAGCTGCTGATCATCACCCTCAAGCCCGTGGTCTGGCTGTTCAGCAAGGGCACCGACGGGCTCTTTACACTGCTCGGCTTGCCCGCTCAGCGCGACGAACGCATCACCTCCGCCGACATGCTGGCCATGACCGAGGCGGGTGCCGAGGCCGGTCTGCTGGCGCAGCGCGAGCAGCAGGCGATTGCCAATATCTTCGAGCTCGACACCCAAACCGTCTCCAGCGCCATGTCACAACGCGAGCAAGTGGCCTTCTTTTTGCGCGACGACATTGACGCCGTGATCCGTCTTCGGATTGCCGCTGAGCCGTTTTCGACCTACCCCGTGTGCGAGAACGACCTTGACCATGTGGTCGGCTACGTCAACGCCAAAGACCTGTTCCAGCGGGTGCTGAACAACCAGCCGATCTCCCTTGCCGACGACACGCTGGTGCACAAAGTATTGGTTCTGCCCGACCAGCTCACGCTGGCCGAAGTCCTCGAACAATTCCGCCACGTGCGCGAGGACTTTGCCGTCATCGTCAACGAGTACAGCCGCGTGGTGGGCGTCGTCACCCTGAACGACGTGATGAGCACGGTGATGGGCGGCTTGGTGTCACCGTTTGACGAGGCGCAAATCGTCCAGCGCGATGAAAACTCGTGGCTGATCGACGGCGTCACCCCCATCCAAGACGTGCTGCGTGCGCTCGATCTGGACGCCTTGCCGCATGCCGAAGACTATGAAACCCTGGCCGGCTTCCTCATGGCCATGCTGCGCCGCGTGCCCCGGCGCACCGACAAGGTGAGCTGGGAGGGCTATACCTTCGAGGTCTTGGACGTGGACAGCTACCGCATCGACCAGGTGATGGTGACGCGGCCTACGGAGGCCAAGATTCAGGCGGACTGAGGTGGTGGTGGTGGTGGTGGCGACGGCTGTTGCTGCGGCGCCCTGGCCACACCTTCAGGTGTCAACGCTGTCGCGGAACGTCCATTTTTTCTGCGCGCCAAACACAGCATTCGGGTACTGCGCCTGGCCCCGGCTGCCGTTGTAGCGCCCCAGTGCCAAATACACATCACCGGCTTCACGCTCCAGGTAATGGCGCAAGATGACGCAGCCAAAGCGCAAATTGGTTTGCATATGGAATAGTTTTTCGGCGTCGCCATCGCCAATCACACGGCTCCAAAATGGCATCACCTGCATGTAGCCGCGTGCGCCCACCGCAGACACCGCAAACTTGCGAAAGTTGCTCTCCACCTGGATCAGCCCCATCACCAAGCTCACATCCAAGCCAGCGCGCCGGCTCTCGTACCACACCGATTGCAGAAAATCTTTGCGCACCGTCCACTCGGGCTTCTTGCTGCGCAAACGCTCACTCATGCTGCCGAGCCAGCGCAAATAGGCCATGCGCGACGCCGTGCTGGCAAATTCCGGCTCCGGCGGTGAACGCTGCGAAACCGCCGAGCGCAAGGCGTTGCGCACAGCGTCAACCAGTTGCTCCTCGGCCTGGCTGGCGGCTTGCGCCGCTACCGGCAAAGATAGCAACAAAGTCAAGCTGGATAAGCGAGAAATGTATTTTCTTCTTGAAATAACGCAAGCCGCTTCAGCCAGGCTTCCAAGGCTGGGACTCATACCGCCAAACGCTCCAAAATCGACGCAACAACACCGTCCACGGCCAGCTTGGTCGCCTCGGTGTCACGCCGCTGCTGGTACTCAAGCTGCCCTTCTTGCAAGCCGCGCTCAGAGATCAGCAAACGGTGCGGCACCCCAATCAGCTCCCAATCGGCCAGCATCGCACCTGGGCGCTCGCCCCGGTCGTCCAACAGCACATCGACCCCGGCGTCCAAGAACGCCTGGTAGAGCTGGAGTGCAGCATCCTTGACCACGGCGCTGCGCTCCATGCCAATGGGGCACAGCACCAGCGTGAACGGCGCAATCGCGTCGGGCCAAATGATGCCGCGCGCATCGTGGTTTTGCTCAATCGCAGCGGCAGGCAAGCGGGTAATGCCGATGCCGTAGCAGCCCATCTCCAGCCACTGCGGCTTGCCGTTGACGTCCAGAAAACGCGCGCCCATCGCCTGGCTGTACTTGGTGCCAAGGTAGAACACGTGGCCAACCTCGATGCCGCGCTCGATCGCCAGCACACCTTTGCCGTCAGGCGAAGCGTCACCGGCCTGCACATTGCGAATGTCGGCCACCAACGCGGGCTCGGGCAGGTCGCGCCCCCAGTTCACGCCGGTCATGTGAAAACCCTCGGCGTTGGCGCCACACACCCAATCCGCCATCTGCGCCACCTCGCGGTCGGCCACCACCGTCAGCGGCTGCTTCAAGCCGATCGGCCCAAGGTAGCCGGGTGGGCAGGCAAAGTGCGCGTCAATCTCGGCCAGCGAGGCAAAGCGAAACCCGGCCAGCCCCGGTAGCCGGCCTACCTTGACTTCGTTCATCTCGTGGTCGCCGCGCAGCAACAACAACCAAACCTGGGTCTTGCCGACTTCTCCGGCGGCGTTCAAGCTGTCGGTTGCCAGCACCAGCGATTTGACGGTATGGCGCAGCGGCAAATCCAGCAAACGTGCCACCTCGGCGCAGGTGCTGGCGCCTGGCGTCGGCGTTTGCGCCAACGGCTGGCTGGCAGCGGCGCGCAACGCCTGTGGCGGCAGCGCCTCGGCCTTCTCCATATTGGCGGCGTAGTCACTGTCAGGACAGTAGACGATGGCGTCCTCACCCGTGGCCGCAATCACCTGAAACTCTTCACTCAGATCACCGCCAATCGCACCGCTGTCGGCCGCCACCGCACGGTAGCGCAAGCCAAAACGGTCGAAAATCTTGCGGTAGGCCTGCGCCATATTCTGGTAGCTTACTTTGGCGCTGGCCGGATCACGGTCAAAGCTGTAAGCGTCCTTCATGGTGAACTCGCGCCCACGCATCAGGCCAAAACGGGGCCGGCGTTCGTCACGGAATTTGGTCTGGATTTGGTAGAAATTCTTCGGCAACTGCTTGTAGCTGCGGATTTCCTGGCGTGCAATATCGGTCACCACCTCTTCGCTGGTGGGCTGCACCACATAGTCACGCCCATGCCGGTCCTTGATCCGCAACAGCTCCGGGCCCATCGCCTCAAAGCGCCCGGTTTCCTGCCACAGCTCGGCCGGCTGCACCACCGGCATGGAAAGCTCGATGGCGCCGGCGCGGTTCATCTCCTCGCGCACAATCTGCTCGACCTTGCGAATCACGCGCAATCCCATCGGCATATAGGTATAAATACCGGCACCCAGTTTTTTGACCAGGCCGGCCCGCAACATCAACTGGTGGCTCACAACCTCGGCGTCGGCAGGGGCCTCTTTGAGGGTAGAAATAAAGAACTGAGAGGCTTTCATCGGTATCCAAGGGTCTCGGGCTATACGGGCTGCGGCCCTTGCTGCCGGCGGGTCGCCGTGCATAATGGTCGCAGTTTAAAAATTGGGGTTTGATTATGCTTGACCGGGACGGTTTTCGGCCCAATGTCGGCATCATCCTGCTCAACCAGCGAAACCAGGTATTTTGGGGCAAGCGCATTCGGACCCACAGCTGGCAGTTCCCGCAGGGCGGCATTGACCGGGGAGAAACCCCCGAACAAGCCATGTTCCGCGAGCTGCATGAGGAAGTTGGGCTGTATCCAGACCATGTGCGCATTGTTGCCCGAACCCGGGATTGGTTGCGCTACGAGGTGCCAGACCGTTTCATCCGACGCGATGCGCGGGGCCATTACAGAGGGCAGAAACAAATTTGGTTTCTGCTGCATTTGGTCGGGCACGACTGGGACTTGAACCTGCGTGCCACCAGCCATCCAGAGTTCGACGCTTGGCGTTGGAACGACTACTGGGTGCCGCTCGAAGCCGTGGTGGAATTCAAGCGCGGCGTCTACGAAAACGCCTTGACCGAGCTGTCGCGCTTTCTTCCACGCTACGAGCCGCGCAACCGGTTTTTGCGCAGCGGCATGCGAATGCGCGAATCAGCCGCCATGCATGGGCTCTTGGGCGCCGGCACCCACGCCCAGTTTGGCATGCCTAGCGCGCCCTTCGAGCTGCCGCCTGGCGCCACATTTGAGCCCGACCCGGGCCACCACAACCCGCCCGAAGACCTTGTCACACAGGCCATACTGGCAGTCAAAATACCCTGAAATCAACGCAGCGCCAGCGGCCGCTAACTGCCATGCATGGGCCAAGCACCACCAAGCGATGAAACCGCTCCGCGAGACGAGCGCGCCGCCCCCAGTGCACCCGTGGAACTGGCTCTGCCAGGCCACTGGGTGCGCCCCCTTGAGGGGGGAGCGCCGCAGGCGCTACGGGGGTGGTCTAAGTTCACCGCGTGAGCACCAGGTTGTCGCGGTGCACCATCTCAGGCTCGGCCATATAGCCCAGCAGGCGTGCAAAGGCAGTCGAGGGCTGACGGCACAGCAACCGGGCTTCGGCGCTGGCATAGTTGGCCAACCCCCGCGCCACCTCGGCCCCCAAGGCGTCGCGCACAGCGATCACATCACCGCGCGAAAACTCCCCCTCCACCGCCGTCATGCCAATCGGGAGCAGGCTTTTGCCCTCTTCACGCAGCTTGGCGGCGGCACCCGCATCCACCTGCACAGCGCCGCGCAGCTGCAAATGGTCGACCATCCACTGCTTGCGCGCCTGCATTTTTTGCGTCTGCGCGACCAGCAAGGTCCCAATCGACTCACCCGCAACCAGCCTAAGCAGCGCATCGGGTTCGCGGCCCCAGGCAATCACGGTAGATGCGCCTGACCCTGCCGCCCGTTTGGCCGCCAAAATCTTCGTCAACATGCCCCCGCGCCCAAGGCTGGAGCCCGCCCCACCCGCCATGCGCTCCAGCTCTGCGGCGCCGGCCTGCGCGTGGTGGACAAATTCAGCCGCCGGGTCTTTGCGTGGATCGGCCGTGTACAAGCCCTTTTGGTCGGTCAAGATGACCAGCAAATCAGCCTCGACCAGGTTGGCAACCAAGGCGGCCAAGGTGTCGTTGTCGCCAAACTTGATTTCATCGTTGACGACTGTGTCGTTTTCGTTGATGACCGGCACCACGCCCAGCTTGAGCAGTGTCAACAGCGTCGAGCGCGCATTCAAGTAGCGCTCGCGGTCGGCCAAGTCGGCATGGGTTAGCAACACCTGCGCGCTGCCCAGTCCGTTTTCGCGCAACTTGGTTTCGTACATTTGCGCCAAACCCATTTGGCCCACCGCCGCCGCCGCCTGCAGCGCATTGATCGCCTGTGGCCGCGTAGTCCAGCCCAGCCGCTTCATGCCCTCGGCCACAGCACCGCTGGAGACCATGATGATTTCGCGCCCGGCGGCGTTCGCCAGCTGGCCATCGCGCCGGGTCAGCTGCGCCAATTGGCGGCACCAATGGCCAATCGCCTCCGGGTCCAGCCCACGCCCTTCATTGGTCACCAAGCTAGAGCCAACCTTGACCACAATGCGCCGTGCCTGGCCTAGCAGAGCCCTCGATTTCATACAATCCATTTAGGCCTCAACGATCGCCACACAAGCGATTAAAGCTATCATTTATATACAAGAGGGCTTGCGCAAAATTGTCCTGGCTAGGCATTTTTCCGCAGACAGTACATCCAGTACGGCGGGTCAAAAGAACGACGCCAGGGCGGTTTTGCGCAAGCCCTCTTACCACCCGGCCTCAAACGGCTGGCGTCGACTCGGGCGGCAAGGCGACAAAGCGCAAATCCACCTCCTGTGGCTGCTCGGCCTGCTGCTGCGCCTTGACCTGTTGGTAGACCGCCTTGATCAAGGACTCGCAACCCTCGCGCGTCAAGGCCGAAATCTCAAACACCGGGCCTTTGAATTTAAAGCGTTTGACAAAATCCTTGACCTTGGCCGCCCGCTCGTCGCCGTCGACCATGTCGAGCTTGTTCAGCACCAGCCAGCGCGTTTTCTGGTACAGCCCGGTGTCGTATTTTTTCAGCTCGCCAACAATCGCCTTGGCCTGCGCAACAGGGTCCACGGCCTCATCGAACGGCGCCAAATCGACAACATGCAACAGCAGCCGGGTGCGCTGCAAATGGCGCAAAAACAAATGCCCAAGACCGGCCCCCTCGGACGCACCCTCGATCAAGCCCGGCAAATCCGCCACCACAAAACTTTGCTCAGGTGCGACCCGCACCACGCCCAGATTCGGGTGCAAGGTGGTGAACGGGTAGTCGGCAATGCGCGGACGGGCGTTCGAGATCGCGCTGATCAATGTCGACTTGCCCGCATTGGGCATGCCCAACAAGCCCACATCGGCCAGCACCTTGAGCTCCAATTTGACACTGCGTTTCTCGCCCGGCCAACCCGGCGTTTTCTGGCGCGGCGCACGGTTGATCGCGCTCTTAAAGCGCATATTGCCAAAGCCGCCATCGCCGCCCTTGGCAATCGTGATGACTTCGCCGGGCGTCAAAAGCTCGAACAAAACTTCGCCGGTTTCGACATCCGTGATGATGGTGCCGACCGGCATTTTGAGCACGATGTCATCGCCAGCCGCACCGAACATGTCCGAGCCCATGCCGTGCTCGCCGCGCCGGGCCTCATGGCGACGGGCATAGCGAAAATCCACCAAGGTATTGAGGTTGACATCGGCCACCGCAAACACATGGCCACCACGGCCACCGTCACCGCCGTTGGGGCCACCAAATTCTTTGTATTTTTCATGCCGAAACGAGACGCAGCCGTTGCCGCCATCCCCGGCTGAGATGTCAATAAAGGCTTCGTCAACGAACTTCATGGAATTTCCAATTTACAAAACAAATAAGCACAGCCAGGCAAACTGGGCAAAAAACACAATAGGACTTACGCAAAGCGACTCCATGCAAGGCGCCCCGACGCAGACAGTACGCGCGTACGGCCAGGAGGGGCAACGCCGCTGGGGGCATTTTGCGCAAGTACCACTACAAATTACATAGCTGCCAGCGCATAATCCATACCATTTCAAGAACTATAGAATCTCAAAATCAACAAATACAAGCGCTACAAGCTATCAAAACAATAAAAAAATACCTTAAACCGCCACCGCCATCAAGCCGCCCCTGAAACACCAAAGCCCCGACCAAGCGGGGCTTTGGAACTGCCAGTCGAAGCCAACAGGCTCCAGAAGCTTATGCAGCAGCAGGAGTGACGCTGACCGCGTGCTTGTTCAAAGCACCCTTGATCGCGAACGACACATGGCCGTCAACCAGTGCAAACAAGGTGTGATCCTTGCCCACGCCGACATTGGTGCCGGGGTGGAACTTGGTACCACGTTGGCGCACGATGATCGAGCCAGCGGTGATGAGTTCACCACCAAAAGCCTTCACACCGAGCATTTTGGGCTTGGAGTCGCGCCCGTTTCGCGTTGAGCCGCCGCCTTTTTTCTGTGCCATGACCTTGCTCCTTAAGCGGCAATCGCGCCGATTTGCAGCTCAGTGAACTGCTGGCGATGGCCTTGACGTTTCTGGTAATGCTTGCGCCGACGCATCTTGAAGATGTGCACTTTTTCGTGCTTGCCGTGGGACAGCACTGTGACTGTCACCGTTGCGCCGGACACCAGGGGCGTACCCACTTTGATTTCAGCGCCGTTGCCGACCGCCAAAACCTCCGTGATCACGATTTCCTGGCCTACGTCCGCAGCAATCTGTTCTACTTTAATTTTTTCGCCAGCAGCAACACGATACTGTTTGCCACCGGCCTTTATGACCGCGTACATGTAAACCTCTTTGATTGAGTACTGCAGACGAATTTCCGCAGAGCCCGACATTCTAGCATGATCGCCCCTCAACACCTTCAACACCACCACAGTTGCAAGCGCACGGCACGGCGGCTGGTGGCCACAAGTCCTTCCTATAATCCCAAAGACCTAGGACTTACGCAAAATTCTCCTGGCTAGGCATTTTTCCGCAGACAGTACATCCAGTACGGCGGGTCAAAAGAACGACGCCAGGGCGGTTTTGCGTAAGTCCTAACCCCAAAGGCCGACCCCCAACACGCCTGATCGTCGCCTCTCTTGGTGGCGGCGATTTTCGATCCGCGCAGCAACAACGCTGTCTGTGGTTTTTTGTGTGAGCCGTGATCCGCTCATTTTTTTGCACAGCTGCTTTGACCTCTGCCCCCTCCCTCACCCCCGCCAACGGACTCGCCATCATCACCTCGGCGCAATGGTCGAACAAGAAATCCCCGAAATCGCGCGGCAATTGGTCGACGCAGAACCGGATGCGAAGTCCACGCGGGATTTCTCCGCCGTACTGGCGCATACCATGATGCACGCCCCTT
>JAYVXE010000323.1:0-4488 GCA_043785395.1 Burkholderiaceae bacterium
TCGTCCTTGCGCACAAGAGTGCGCTGCGTCCTCGCGCCTTGCCTGACACGCCGATCACGGCACCCTCGTATGCATCCAACTGCGGTTTCTAGGTTTAACTGTCATGCATGGGCCAAGCACCCCGAACGATGAAACCACGCCGCGAGACGAGCGCACAGCTTCCAGTGCACCCGTGGATCTGGCTCTGCCAGGCCGCCGGGTGCGCCCCCTTGAGGGGGAAGCGCCGCAGGCGCTTCGGGGGTGGGCCACGTTAAACCAGACTCAGAGCGGCGGCGTCGACAGGTTGTGCGCTGCCCGCCGCCAGCGCGTGGTCGCCCGAAACGGCCAGGCCACCAGCGTTGCCGCCAGACCGCCGGTGAGCAGGCCGGCCAGTACGTCAGACGGAAAATGCACGCCCAGGCAAATCCGGCTCCAGGCAATCAACAGCACCGGCAGCAGGGCCACGGCGGCCAGCCGGTAGGAGCGGCACCAGAGCAGCGCGGCCAAGAACGCAAAGACCGCGCTGCTGTGCATGCTTGGAAAACCCGCGTTCTGCGCGTGCTCAATCCACTGCATGCCCAGGCCAAGTTCGGCTGGACGCGGCATCGGCAGCAGCCAGCGCACGGCGTGCACCAGGCACCAGCTCAGCCCCAGGCTGAACAGCACTTGCAGCATGGTCCAGCGCAACGCGCGACGGCCCAACACCAGGCCAAGCAGCACCGCCGCCACCACCAACGCAGGCAAAACAGCGCTTGAAAACCGCGCCAGCGCCAGCACCCAAGCCGGGGTTTGCGCGCTCGCGTTGAGGGCGTGGAAAAGAGCGATGTCAAGGGCACGCATGGGGACTTCTTTCAAGGACACGAGCGACCGCAGCGACCGCTGCAGATGGCAGCTGATCGACACAGGGGGTTTTGCAAAAATTGTAATGGCGCCGAACGCCGCCTTTGCACCACCCCTCCAGCCCAACCCGGCCACGGATCCGGCCCAGCCCGTTTGCCTGCATCCCTGAACGGGGCGCACACTTCACGGGAAAGGCGGCGAGCGTCAATTCGTCACATTTATTATCGATTTTCATGCAGTGCTTATTTCATCAGCGTAAAGGACTATTTAGACTTATTTTGCTTGGTTCTCAGGCCACCTGACTTCCGCGTCTTGGCGGCCGCCAAGCCTTGCCCATACTGTGCCACCACATCGCACAACCAGGCGCCACTCCAACACAGCCAACCCGTCCACAGCGTATGGCTCATGAAGTGTGCACCGCGTGCTTGTTGCGCCAGCCCCAGCAGCAGGCCCGTGGCCAGCGCCGCGCCCAGGCAACGCCGTGCGGCATGGGGGGCGGGGCGGCGCAAGACAAAGTAGCCACTGACAAAGACAAAGCCCGCCGCAGCATGGCCGGCCGGAAAGCAATGCGCACCACCGCCATCGCGCAGGCCCCACGACCAGTGCGAAACATACAGCGCCTGGCCACCAAACGCGGCCAAATCCCAAGGGCAACTGGTTTGGCTGGCGCGCTTCATGAGGCTGATCAGCACCACCAGCAGCAGCATGCTGAGCGCCCATTGCAGCCGCTGAGTCTGGGTGAGAAGCCGCAGCACGCCGAACGGCCAGCGCAGCGACAGCAACAAACCAAGCAACAACAGCCAAGACAAGAGCCGCGCGCCTTGGTGCAGCACGCTGTTGAACCACCAGGCATCGCGCAGCGCAAAACCATGGGCCGTGCCAAAGCCTTGCGCCACCAGCATGTCAAGCCCGCTGGCATCCCACAGCAACAGCAGTGCCAGGCTGGACAGCGTCCAAAGCAGCAGCGGTCGGCGGGACAAAAACAGAGGCGGCATGCGCAGAGCAAGGAGCGAGAAAGACCCGGACTATAAACCTGAAGCGTGAATCCCGGCCACGGCCCAAATGCCGGCGGCGGCCCGGCTAAAATCACACGCTGTCGGCCCGTGCCGACAGCGCCCAAGCGCCCAATGCTTGGCCTCATTTTTCTACTTGAACGGACTCTTCCCATGGCACTCGTCTCGATGCGCGAACTGCTGGACCATGCAGCCGAAAACGGCTACGGCATTCCAGCCTTTAACGTCAACAATCTGGAGCAGGTGCAAGCCGTCATGCAGGCCGCCGATGCGGTGGGGGCGCCGGTGATTTTGCAAGCCAGCGCGGGGGCCCGCAAATACGCAGGCGAGGCCTTCATCAAGCACCTGATCCAGGCCGCCATCGAGACCTGGCCGCACATCCCGCTGGTGATGCACCAAGACCACGGCCAAAGCCCCGAAGTCTGCCAAGGCGCCATCGACCTGGGCTTTAGCTCGGTGATGATGGACGGCTCGCTGCAAGCCGACGGCAAGACCATCGCCGACTATGACTACAACGTCGAGGTGACGCGCAAAGTTGTCGACTTGGCGCACCGCGCAGGCGTCACGGTCGAGGGCGAGCTCGGCTGCCTGGGCAGTTTAGAGACCATGCAGGGCGACAAGGAAGACGGCCACGGCACGGACGCCGTGATGACGATGGCGCAGTTGCTGACCGACCCCGAGCAGGCCGCCGACTTCGTGCAACGCACCCAGCTTGACGCGCTGGCGATTGCCATCGGCACCAGCCACGGCGCCTACAAATTCACGCGCAAACCCACCGGCGACATTTTGGCGATCTCGCGCATCAAGGAAATCCACCGCCGCATCCCCAACACCCACCTGGTGATGCACGGCAGCTCCAGCGTGCCGCAAGAGCTGTTGGCGATCATCCGCGCCCACGGCGGCGCCATGAAAGAGACCTACGGCGTACCGGTCGAAGAGATCCAAGAGGCGATCAAATACGGCGTGCGCAAGATCAACATCGACACCGACATCCGTTTGGCCATGACCGGCGCAATCCGCCAGTACCTGAGCGAGAACCCCGAAAAATTCGACCCGCGCGACTACCTCAAGCCCGCCCGCGCCGCCGCCCAAGCCATCTGCCAGCAACGCTATGTAGAGTTCGGCTGCGAAGGCCAGGGCGCCAAAATCAAGGGCGCCAGCCTGGCCAGCGTCGCCGCCCGCTACGCCCAAGGCAGTTTGGCCCAAGTGGTCGCCTAACTGTCATGCATGGGCCAAGCACCACCGAACGATGAAACCGCGCCGCGAGACGAGCGCGCCCCTTCCAGTGCACCCGTGGATCTGGCTCTGCCAGGCCACCAGGTGCGCCCCCTTGAGGGGGAGCGCCGCAGGCGCTTCGGGGGTGGTCTAAGGTCACCAGGCCACCGGGTGCGCCCCCTTGAGGGGGGAGCGCCGCAGGCGCTTCGGGGGTGGGCCACGTTAAGGTGCGCCAAGTCTTGCGATAATCCGCAGGAATAGCACGCTGCCTCTTGACTGTTCAAGAGGCTTTTTTTTGGGCCTGTGCCGTTTTGAGGCGATTGACGCCAACCGCCACCGCAAGGATTGCACGGCGTTTGCCACACCAAGCTCACAACCACAGGCCGCCCCCTGCCAGCATGTTTGCGTAAGCCCATTCGAATATGACCACCTTGCACACCTCCACCTTGACCTCCTTGCCGCTGCTCGCCCGGGGCAAGGTGCGCGACAACTATGCTGTCGGCGACGACCGCATTTTGATGGTCGCCAGCGACCGCCTGTCAGCCTTTGACGTCATCATGGGCGAGCCGATACCGGGCAAAGGCGTGCTGCTGACGCAGATGGCGCTGTACTGGTTTGCGCAGCTCGACCACATCTGCCCCAACCACCTGACCGGCGCAGCGCCCGAGAGCGTGGTCACGCCCGACGAGGTCGCACAGGTCAAAGACCGCTCGATGCTGGTCAAGCGCCTGACGCCGATTCCGATCGAAGCTGTGGTGCGCGGCTACCTGGCGGGCAGCGGCTGGGCCGAATACCAGGCCAGCCAATCGGTCTGCGGCGTGGCCTTGCCCAGCGGGTTGACCAATGCCGCCAAACTACCGGCGCCGATCTTCACCCCGGCCGCCAAAGCAGCCATGGGCGAGCACGACGAAAACATCAGCTTCGAGCGCATGGGCGCAATGATTGGCCCGGCGCTGGCCGAGCAAATCCGCAGTCTCAGCCTGCGCATCTACACCGAGGCGGCGCAGATTGCCTGGGCCAAGGGCATGATCATTGCCGACACCAAGTTCGAGTTTGGCCTTGATGGCAACGGCACGCTGGTGCTGATGGACGAGGTGCTGACGCCCGACAGCTCGCGCTACTGGCCGATCGAGGGCTACGACCAGGCCTTGGCGCAAGGCCTCAACCCGCCCAGCTACGACAAACAGTTTGTGCGCGACTGGCTGCAAACCCAGGCCTGGGACAAAACCCCGCCCGCACCGCGCCTGCCCAACGCAGTGGTCGCCAAGACGGCCGAAAAATACCGCGAAGCATTGGCGCGGTTGCTGGGCTGAGGAACTTAGACCACCCCTGTCGCGCCTGCGGCGCTCCCCCCTCAAGGGGGCGCACCTGGTGGCCTGGTGAACTTAGACCACCCCCGTAGCGCCTGCGGCGCTCCCCCCTCAAGGGGGCGCACCCGGTG
>JAYVXE010000324.1:0-4468 GCA_043785395.1 Burkholderiaceae bacterium
ACCCAAACCGAGACCTTCAGCCAGACCGAGCAGAAAAGCAAAAGCGGGCTGTCGATCAGCTGGCTCGGCATCGGCCTGGGCAAGAGCGCCAGCAACGCCAGCGCCAGCGGCGACAGCGTGAAGCACATCGGCGCCAGCGTCAGCGCAGGCGCAGTCAGCCTCCAGGCCGGACGCGACACCAACGTGGTCGCCAGCGCCATCCTCTCCGACACCGGCATCGACATCAGCGCCGGGCGCGACATCAACGTACTGGCCGCCTACGACCGCGCCCAAAGCGGCACGGCAAGCCACAGCAGCGGCTCGAGCATCGGCCTGGCAGGCAACCAGACCGGCCTGTCCTACACCCGCAGCAACCAAAGCGGCAGCAACGACGGCGCCGCCGCCGCCACCAGCGTGCTCTCGGCCAACGCCGGCAGCCTGAACCTGACGGCCGGCACCGATGCCCGCTACAAAGCAGGCGGCCAGGGCAACCTCACCACCCAGGGCGCAGACCTGCTGGCCCAGGACAAGATCACGCTCAGCGCCAACGCGGTGGACCTGCAAGCCATCGCCGACAGCAACGCCAGCAGCTACCACCTGGACAGCAAATCCGTCACCCTCGACTCGGCCAGGCTCACCGGAGCGCTGGGCTCGCTGATCCAGCAAGGCGTTGACCGAGCCACGCAGGGCAGCTCGGGCAGTTCGGGTAATGACCGGCTGGACAACGCCCGCGCCCTCAAGTTCGGCTACGACCTGTACAAGAACGCCCAACCCCTGGCCGACCTGACCAATGGCGTGGTCACCGGTGGCGCAGACGGCCTGGCCGACGCTGCCAGCGGCAGTGCCATCGGCGTCAGCGTCTCCAGCCAGATCAGCCAAAGCCAGGCCGACGGCGCCAGCAGCGCCAGCACGGCGCGCGGCAGCAACCTGCAAGCCCGGCACATCAGCATCAGCGCCAGCGAAGGCGACATCAGCATGGCCGGCGCCAAGCTCCAGGCCATCGACATCAGCCTCGATGCCGCCAAAAACCTTAACCTGGGCGCCGCCAGCAGCAGCGCCAGCAGCCGCAGCCGCAGTGCCGGCTCCAGCTACGGCGGCGGCGCCACCTTCGGCTTTGGCGAACAAAACGGCCTGAGCTTTCAGGCCAACGCCAGCGTCAGCAGCGCCAACGCCGTTGGCAGTGAAACCACCTACGACAACACCCAGGTCATCGCTACCAACAAGTTGACGCTCAAAAGCGGCGGCGACACCACGTTGCAAGGCGCGCAGCTGGCTGGCAAGAGCGTTCAGGCCGACATCGGCGGCAACCTCACCATCACCAGCGTGCAAGATGCCAGCGACTACCAAAGCGCCAGCAGCAGCGCAGGCTTTGCGGTCAGCGTCTGCGTGCCGCCGCTGTGCTACGGCAACCTGGTCACCGGCACGGTCAGCGCGGCTTCCACCCGCATCGAGCACCACTACCAAAGCGCCGTCGGGCAAAGCGGCATTGCCGCAGGCGAGGGCGGCTTTGACATCACCGTCAAGGGCGCCACCACGCTCACCGGCGGCGCCATCACCAGCACGGCGGCTGACCCGGACAACAACCGCCTCACCACCGCCAGTTTGAGCAGCACCGACCTGCAAAACAGGCAGGCCACGGAAGCCGACGCCAGCACCTTGAGCGCCGGCTACAGCGGCGCCAGCACCGGGGCCACGCTGGCGGCCAATGCGGCCAGCAACGTAGCGGCCAACGCCGCCGCCAACGCCAGCCTGCCCGCCAGCGGTAGCCAAAGCGGCAGTACGCAAAGCGTCATCAGCGCGGGCCGCATCACCCTCACCGGGACCGGCAATGCCCAGACGGATGCGCAAAGCAGCGCCAACGTTGCCACGCTCACCGCCCGTGACCCTAAAGCGGCCAACGGCGCGCTGCTCAACACGCTGACGCTGCAGCAGGCCGCGCAGTTCGAGAGCGAGCAAAACAAAGCCCGGCAAAACGCCGAGGCGGCGCAGCTGGTCGGCGGGGTGCTGACCAACGTCGTGGGCGACATCGGCGCGGCCAATGGCTGGAAAGACGGTTCGCCGGAAAAAACCGTGCTGCACGGCCTGGTCGGCATCATCGAAGCCCGGCTGGGCGGCGCCAGCACGCTGTCTGGCTTTGCGGCGGGGGTGGTCAACGAGAAGATCGTCGGCCAGCTGTCGGATTACCTGGAGAGCCAGGGCATTCACCGGACCAACGCGGACGGCACGGCCAACAAAGACTATGCCAGCTTCATGGTCGCCGGCAGCACGCTGGCAGGCGCCGGGGTGGGCGCGCTCACCGGCGGCGGCAAAGCGGGCAACATCGCCGCGGGGGCGAATATCGCCGGTACCGCGACGGTGAACAACTACCTCAGGCACGACCAGTGGGACGCCCTGGCCGCCAAGCTCAGCGCATGTGCCGGCCAGGCCAGCTGCGAAGCCGCCGTCAACGCCACCTACAGCGGGTTGAGCCAACTGCAAGACAACGCGCTGGCAACCTGCGACAGCCGGGGCGACTGCGCCAAACTCATCCAGGACGTACAGGCCGGCAGCGCCCGGCAACAGCAACTGGTGCAAAGCGGCGCACTGACCGACAACTACCTGGGCGCGGCGAATCTGCAGGCCCAAGGCGTCAAACTGACCAACGACGCAGGCTACCGCAACCAGGTGGCGCAATCGGTCACAGCGGCGTATGTCTGCAAGAGCGATCCGGGCCAGTGCACCCGGCAAGCGGCCTATGCGGTGCTGGGCTTGGCCGCCCTGGTCGGAGGCGGTGCGGCAGCGGCGATTGTGCTGGAGAATGCGCCGCAAATCGCCGCCGCTGCAAGCCTGACGATCAAGGCCTGCCTGCAAAACATGGCGCTGTGCGCCAACCAGGCCGGGCTGACGGTGGCTGACTTCCTGGCCGCGGATGCGCTGGGGGGCGCCAGCGTGGCGGGCGGTGCGGCGGTTGTTGGGGCCGGGGCTGGTAAGGTGGTGGGGGGCCTGGGTGGTGAGGGGAAGGGGGTTGTTGGGATAAAGGGCGCAGCCGCACCTGAACTCTCAGTGATCGGCCGAGTTAAAGATTTGCAGAATCTTTCTGCTAGCGAGAAGTCCTTGCTTGATCGGTTGCCCTACATGGGCAGCCCAAAAGCAAACTGGGCGCAAAATTCTGGGGTGCTTCGTCAAGAAATGGGTCGCGGCCTACCTATTCGCGATGCCTCGCCTTTGGACATTACGGGACAGTTTCTAAACGCCGAACGCAATCTATTGATGGATCGTGCTTGGACGTTTGACAGAGGGTCCAATTTGTGGATGCCACCAACACCATGATGCAGGAGGTGAAAGCCATGTCTGAGCAGGATCGAGTACATCTCAACTTCGAGAACGTGGCCAAGACGACGTTTACGTTTCTAAATGATCTTGGCTTTTCGTTAGTGGAGTCGCTGCTAACGCTTGTTCGTTACCAAAATGGCGACGTTGAAATATCTGTCTTTCATGGCCGACGGTCCTATGAGATTGGGGTCGACATCTCGTATGTGGGGACGCGGTATGCACTGGCAGAGATTGTCCGGGTTGTTGACCCTGACGCTGCTAAGCGATACGGCCACGCAATGGCATCAACGGCAGAAGGCGTAGTCATGGGGTTGGAAGGGCTGGGGTCGTTGCTGAAGCGCTATGGGACTTTGGCGCTGCAAGGTGATCCACAGTTCTTCTCGACACTTGAGGAGAAGCGCAAGGTCTGGGCCGATGAATACTGGCTTGATGGACTTGCCAGACAAGTGCGGCCGCAAGCCGATGACGCATTCCATCGTGGGGACTACGCGACAGCGGCCGAGTTGTACTCGCGCATTCGGTCTTGCTTGAGTCCGACAGAAGTCAAGAAGTTGGCGCTTGCTGAAAAGCGCAGTAAACGATGATCAGTCGTTGGCCTTGACCTTCTTCTCTGTCGGCGTGACGAACCCGATAGGCCACTTGGGCCGATCAGGTGGCGTCATCAGACTGCGCAGGGCATCAAATCATCCGAGGCGCACTGAACGATCCACCGCAAGTCATTATGAAAGACGGCCGGTATTACGCGTGGGCAGAATTCGAAGAGCCATTTCAAGCAGAGGATGAAGCACCCACGAAGCCAAACAAAATAAACCAGTCCCGAGTTCTGAGGGCCTCGGGAAGCAAGCAGGGCAAATCATGACCCCGAAAAAAACCACCGTTTTACCAACATCACATCTCACAAAGTATCAAAAATGAATACACACCACTACCGTTTCAAACCCACGCAAGCAGTCGCCGCTTTGCTTTGCGCGCTGTCTTTCACCCTGCTCTCGGGCTGCGCCTCGCGCGGCGCCAAGCTTGTCGGCGCACCCATAACGCAAGTCATGGTCCTCCCCGTAGCCCCTGTACAAAAGCTGTATACAGAAGAGGGACTTGCAGAACTCCACAAGCCAGTCGAATTAACCGCTGCTTGAGGTAAAAAAAAGATGCGGGCACCGCCTAAAAGGCTGGAAGATCA
>JAYVXE010000325.1:0-13858 GCA_043785395.1 Burkholderiaceae bacterium
TGATGGCCGCCGAGTTGAAGCTGACTTTGTCGGCGCCGGCATTGAGCAGGCGGCGCACGTCTTCGACCACGCGCACACCGCCGCCCACCGTCAGCGGGATAAAGACCTTGCTCGCCACCGCTTCGATGATGCTGAGGATCAGGTCGCGGCCATCGCTGGTGGCGGTGATGTCAAGAAAGGTCAGCTCGTCGGCGCCTTGCGCGTTGTAGCGGGCCGCTATCTCGACCGGGTCACCGGCGTCGCGCAGGCCGACAAAGTTGACGCCTTTGACGACCCGGCCCCCGGTGACGTCGAGGCAGGGAATGATGCGTTTGGCGAGCATGGCGTTCCAAAAAATGGGTAAGGGGTTTATTCGCCCAGGCGGAGGTATTGCCCGCCCTGCCAGCGGCAGCCGGGATTGAGCGTGACGGCGGGCTCGATCTGCGCGGCTTCGACGCAGAGCATGTGCGCAAAGCCGTCGGCGGGCATGTCGGGAAGGCGCGCGCACAGCGCTGCACCGGGGTTCCAGACGACGGTCTGGCCGAGGCTGGCGCTTTGCGTGATGTGCAGCTGGCGCGCACCGTCGCTGAGCTGCAAGGGTGTTGGTGGAGCTTGCTGGGGCTGTTCGGGCTGTTGGGTGGGGGCGCTGAAGACGCGGTCGAATTCGGCGTCGAACTGTAGTGCGCCTTGTTGCTGGCTATGGCGGTCGGCCAAAGCGTCCCAGCAGGCGTAGCCGTCGAGCCCGCTCAGCCGTGCATCGGGCAAGTTGGCGACCCGCAGGTAGCTGTGCAGCGCCAGCATGAAGCTGAGCGGCGTGCTGCCCAGGTTGTCGATGTGCAGGTCGAGTGCCAGTTGGCGCGGTGCCAGGCGCAGGCTCAGTTGCAGGCGAAATTCATGCGGCCACAGCGCAAGCGTGGCGGCGTCGCTGTGCAGCGCGAGTGTCAGTTGTACGGTGGCGGCGTCGATCGCGGCGTCGATCGCTTTTTTTGGGGCTGGCTCCACCAGCGCCCAGCGCCGATGGCGGGCAAAGCCGTGCTTGGGTAGCGGGCCGCGTTGGTTGAACTGGGGGAAGCAGACCGGTACGCCGCCGCGAATCGCCCGTTCACCGTCAAAGGCGCTGCGCGGGCTCAGGTAGAGCTGCTCGGCGCCGTCGGCAACCCAGGACAGCAGATGGCCGCCGTGCAGCGCAACCAGCAGGCTGTTGCGCCCGTCAAGCCGCAGGCGAATGGCCGGTTGACCGGCGAAGTCTTCTGGGCTGGCCGGGCTGGTTGGCTTGGCGGGATTGAAATTGGGCACTTCAGGCTGCGTTGAGTGCATCGGCGCGGGCCTGGGCCTGGGCGAAGTCGAGTGCGCCTGCGTAAATTGCGCGGCCACAGATGACGCCTTCAATGCCTTCGCTCTCGACCGCGCAGAGCTGCTCGATGTCGGCCATGCTGCCCAGGCCACCAGAGGCAATGACGGGAATCGTCAGTGCTTGCGCCAGTTTGACGGTGGCGTCGATGTTGATGCCGCCAAGCATGCCGTCACGGCCAATGTCGGTGTAGATGATGGACTCGACGCCCCAGTCCTGGAATTTCTTGGCCAGGTCGACCACTTCGTGGCCGGTCAGCTTGCTCCAGCCGTCGGTTGCGACCTTGCCGTCTTTGGCATCGAGGCCGACGATGATGTGGCCGCCAAAGGCGCTGCAAGCGTCCTTCAGGAAACCGGGGTTTTTGACGGCGGCGGTGCCGATGATGACGTAGCGCAGGCCGCTGTCGATGTATTTCTCTATCGTGTCGAGGTCGCGGATGCCGCCGCCGAGTTGCACCGGAATGTCGTTGCCGACCGCTTTCAAAATGGATTTGATGGCCGCGTAGTTTTGCGGTTTGCCCGCAAAAGCACCGTTCAAATCGACAAGGTGCAAGCGCCGTGCGCCTTGCGCGACCCAGCGCAAGGCCATCGCGGTGGGGTCTTCGCTAAAAGTGGTGGCCTGCTCCATGTCGCCTTGCTTGAGGCGAACGCAGTGGCCGTCTTTCAGATCAATTGCAGGAATGAGTTGCATGGTGGATTCCGTCCGTCCCAGGCTGGTTCGCTGCGCGGGCAGCGGCTGGCTTGGTGGGGGAGTTAAAAAATGAAGGGTGGTAAATAAAGGTGCAAAAAGGCATGGCACCCGGATAGTAAAATATTTTGATAGCTTATACCGCTATATAAATGGTAATTTGAATATGTTTTTGTATTGAAATGGCCTGTTTATATGCGGCAGTAGATATATTAAGTGTAGCAAGCAGCCCTGCTGCTGCCGATCAAGCTTCAGGGCTTCAGGGCTTCCATGACAAGAAGTTGCGGTACAGCTGCAAGCCGTGTGCGGCACTTTTTTCGGGGTGAAATTGCGTGGCAAAAATGTTATCACGGGCCACGGCGGCGCAAAACGGCGCGCCGTAGTCGGCCTCGCCCACGCTGTGCTGGTGCGCCAGCGGTTGGGCATAAAAGCTGTGGACAAAATAAAAGTAACTGGCGTTGGGGATGCCGGCCCAGAGCGCGTGGGGCTGCGTTTGCTGCACTTGGTTCCAGCCCATTTGCGGCACTTTGAAGCGGCTGCCGTCGGCTTGCAGCTGCCCGCTCAGCGCGAATTTGCGTACCCGCCCAGGGATCAGGCCGAGGCAGTCGCTGTTTTGCTCCTCACTGTGGTCGAGCAGCATTTGCATGCCAACGCAAACCCCCATCAGCGGCTTGTGGGCCGCCGCGTGCAGCACCGCGCCCAGCATGCCGCTGGCGTGCAGCGCCTGCATGCAGTCGCGCATGCCGCCTTGGCCCGGCAGCACCACGCGGGCGGCGGCGCGGACTTCTTCGGGCCGCTGCGCCCACACCACGTCGGCCCCGCTGCCTTGTGCGGCGTGCAGCACGGCCTGCGTCACCGAGCGCAAATTGCCCATGCCGTAGTCGACGATGGCGACGGTTTTATTGTTTAAAGTCATAGCAGAATGGGCCGCCCAAAAATCACAAAATGCCCTTGGTCGACGGGATCACTCCGGCGGCCCGGGGATCGACTTCGAGTGCGGCGCGCAGGGCGCGGGCGAAGGCTTTGAACACGGTCTCGCACTGGTGGTGGGCGTTGGTGCCTTTGAGGTTGTCGATGTGCAGCGTGGCCAGCGCGTGGTTGGCGAAGCCCTGGAAAAACTCGAACGCCAGCTGGGTGTCAAAGGCGCCGATCATGCCGCTGGTGAAGGGCACATGCATGGCCAGGCCAGGCCGCCCCGACATGTCGATCACCACCCGCGACAGCGCCTCGTCCAGCGGCACATAGGCATGGCCGTAGCGGCGCAGGCCGGCCTTGTCGCCGATCGCCTGCGCGACGGCCTGGCCCAGCGTGATGCCCACGTCTTCGACCGTGTGGTGGCCGTCGATATGCAGGTCGCCTTGGCAGCCAACCTCAAGGTCGATCAGGCCGTGGCGGGCGATCTGGTCGAGCATGTGGTCAAAGAAGCCGATGCCGGTGTTCAGCTTGGAGTGGCCGCTGCCGTCGAGGTTGATGCGCACGCTGATTTTGGTCTCGGCGGTGTTGCGGCTGACCTGCGCTATCCGCGCCGGCTGGCTGGGTTGGCTGGTATTGCTGGTCGTGGGATTGTTGGACGGGTTGGGATTGTTGGGGTTCATAGAGATTCCTGAAGTGCGCCCAGCAGCTGCGCGTTATCGGCGGCGCTGCCGACCGTGATGCGCAGGCACTGGGCCAGCAAGGGGTGCATGCGCGAGACGTCTTTGACCAGCACGCCACGCGCCTTCATGCGCGCAAAGCACTGCGCGGCGTCGGGCACGCGCAGCAGCAACATATTCGCCTCGCTGTCCCAGACGGTGACGCCGGGCAGGGCGCGCAGGGCCGCCTGCAGCAGGCCGCGCTGGCTGCGCAAAACCTGCGCCTGGGCCTCAAACACAGCGCGGTGCTCCAGCGCAAACAGCGCGCACTCGGCATTCAGCACGCTGATGTTGTACGGCGGTCGTACTTTGTCGATGGCCTCGATCAGGGTTTGCGGCCCCATCAAATAGCCCACACGGACACCGGCCAGGCCAAATTTGCTAAGCGTGCGCATCAGCAGCACGTGGCCATGGCGCTCGGGCGCGGCCTGGATTTCATCCAACCAACTGTGGCGGGAGAAGGGCTGGTAGGCCTCGTCGAGCACCACCAAGCCGCCATAGGCGGCTGCGGCCTCGATGATGCTGCGCATGCCCTCACGGCTCCAGAGCGTGGCGGTGGGGTTGTTCGGATAGGCCAGGTAGGTGATGGCGGGCTGGTGCTGGGCCAGGGCGGCCAGCATGGCGGGCAGATCGAGCTCGAAGTCGGCGCGCAGCGGCACGCCGTGAAAGGCCAGGCCTTGCAGCTGTGCGCTCAGGCTGTACATCACAAAACCCGGCAGAGGCGCCAAGATGCTGGCCCCCGGCTGGTCGCAGGCCATCGCCAACAGACTGATCAGCTCGTCCGAGCCATTGCCGAGCATCACCCCCCAGCCCGCCGGCAGGCCGCAATAGGCCGCCAGCGCCAATTTCAAGTCGTGGCTACAGGAGCTTGGATAGCGGTTCAAGGCCAGCGCGCCGAGCCGCTGGCCGAGCGCGGCTTGCAGCGCTGGCGGCAGGCTGAACGGGTTCTCCATGGCGTCGAGCTTGAGCAGGCCGTGGGCGTCTTGCACCGTGTAAGCCTGCATGGCGCGGATGTCGGGGCGAATGCGCTGGAGTGCGTGAGGATCGGTGCGGGTCATGGGCTGCTGTCCAGCAAGCTCAGGCTGGCCTTGAAGGGGTTGATGATGTGCACGCCGCCGTAGTGTTGCTGCGGCCCGTCTGCCAGCTCTTCGCTCAGCAAATAGCGGCAGCCCAGATGCTGTGCTGCCGCCACCACCAAGCTGTCGTAGTAGGGCAGGCCATAGCGGCTCTCGATCGCCCAGGCCGACTCGATGGTGGCCTGGTCCAGCTGCCACGGCTGCCACAGGGCATAGCGGCGCACTTCGGCACGGGCGTCGCCAGCCGGCATCGGCGGCTGGAGTTGGCGCGTGGCGCGGGCGTAAAAGGTGTTCAGCACCTGGTGGCTGAGGCGGCCGATGCCGCGCAGCCAGAGCAGATGGAGCCAGGCGATGGCGGTTTTTTGCTTCGCCGGGTCGGCCCCGTCTTCGCTGTAAATCAGGATGTCGGTGTCAACAAAGACGCATAAAGCGGCGTCGGTGGCGGTGTCGGTCATGCGCTGCGGCCGCGCTCAAGGCGTCGGGGCGAGGCCTGGCCATTGGAGTGCCACAGCCTATCCTTGGTTTGCCAATCGTGCAGCGCGCGCTGGTAGGCGTCGGTGCGCTGCATTTTTTCAGCCAGCATTTCGCCCACCAGACGCGAGACGCTGGTGTTGCGTTTGGCGGCTTCGATGCGCACCCATTCCAAAACCGGGTCTTCCATCGTGATGGTGACGTTTTTCATGCCGGCGATATTACACGAACTTCGTGCTGCACGGAATTTGTGTTCATGCTGCTTGCCGCAGTCGAACGCGCCAGAACGCGCCAGAACGCACACGAATTGCACGCAAGCACTGAATTTGTTTGATTACTTTTGTTCAAACAATGTGAAATAAAAAGTTTGAGCGGGTTTGCGCAAGACCTTGGTCTATGGGCATGTGTAAGTTGAGCTGCTGCTTGCCCGTCACTGTGTGCATGGATGGTGACGTGATGCAAGGGCCGTCCACCAAGGCGGGGATGGGCTCGTTAAGAGAGGACGCATGCCAATATTTGGCAGCAAAAGGTCCTATGAAAAACACACTCTGGATGGCGGCCGTGGCAGGGGTTTTCGCGCCCGTGGCGCAGGCGGCGGGCGTGCTTGAGTTCGTCGGCGCGGTGATCGAGCCGTCCTGCTCGATGGCTTTTCAGGGCGCTGGCACAGCCACGGGGCGGCTTGCGGCGCCTGCGTTGAACCGGGCCGGGCCGCAGGAATTCTCGGTGGCGTTGACGGGCTGTGCCAGGAGCCGTGCCGTGACGGTAGATTTTGAAGCCATCGAGCCTGGTGATCCGCGCCTCTCTTTAGGGCGTGGTGTGGTGATGCCGACTGCGCCTGGGTCAGTGGCTTTTTACACGGTTTCCTACCCCTGATGGGCGCGTCGGTGGTGGCTGCGGCTGCGGCTGCGGCGGTGGGTGGTGGCGGTTTGTGCCTGTAGCGGCTCTTGGCCGAGCTTGCGCACGTCTTCAGGGCCGGCTGCCATCTGACGGTCACACAAATCACCGACAATCGCCGCCATGAACTGGTTAAACGATGTGAAATGGGACGCGCAAGGCCTGGTGCCGGTGATTGCGCAGGAGCAGGGCAGCCGCGATGTGCTGATGTTCGCCTGGATGAACCGCGAGGCGCTGCAAAAAACGGCAGCGCTTGGGCGCGCTGTGTATTTCAGCCGTTCGCGCAAAAAGCTGTGGTTCAAGGGCGAGGAGTCGGGCCATGTGCAGTTGGTGCACGAGATTCGGATCGACTGCGACAACGATGTGCTGCTGCTGAGCGTGACGCAGACCGGCCACACCCCCAGCATTGCCTGCCACACCGGGCGCCACAGCTGCTTTTTCAGCCGCTTGCGCGACGGGGCTTGGGAGGCGCTGGAGCCGGTCTTGAAAGATCCTGGCGCCATCTATACCTAAGAGCTTATGACCTCGAATGATTCCCTGGCCCGATTGGCGGCCGTGATTGAAAGTCGCAAACCGGCCAACGGCGGCGACCCTGAGAAAAGCTATGTCTCCCGCTTGCTGCACCAAGGGCCGGATGCGTTTTTGAAAAAAATTGGCGAAGAAGCGACCGAAGTCGTGATGGCCGCCAAGGACGCTGAGCACGGCGGCGACCCGCACAAAATCGTCACCGAAGTGGCCGATCTGTGGTTCCACGCGATGATTGCCTTGGCGCATTACGGCCTGTCGCCCGCCGATGTGCTGGCCGAGCTGGAGCGCCGGGCGGGCACCAGCGGGATGGAGGAAAAGGCGCTGCGCAGGGTGCTCGCGCGTGAGGCGCTCGCGCGTGATGTACTGGCACAAGATGTGCGCGCGCACGCAGGAGGCGCTTCATGAGCGAATGGGCAAAGGGCTCTGTTGCGACGCAGTTTGATGCACCGCCTAGGCCGGCTCGCAACCCGCACGACCGGGGCGTCATGCATGTTTTGTATGCGCTGCATACGCTGGCCTGGCTCAGCGCTGGCGCCTTTGCGGTGATTGCCTTGATTGGCAATTACATCAAGCGCGGCGACGATATTGAGCCGCTCTACAACGCCCACCACCACTACATGATCCGCACTTTTTGGTGGACTGTGTTGTGGCTCCTGCTGTGCTCCCCACTGTGGCTGGCGCTGGCGCCGGGGATGCTGGCTTACGGCGTGATTGGCCTGTGGTACCTGTACCGCTGTATCAAGGGCTGGTTGCGCTTTGTTGATAACCGATTGCCTGACTAGAGTACGTATGCCAACCGATTGCGTTTTTTGCAAAATTATTGCCGGTCAGATTCCGTCCAAGAAGGTCTTTGAGGACGAAGAAATGTTCGCCTTCCACGATATCAAGCCTTGGGCTCCTGTGCATTTTTTGATCGTCCCCAAGCTGCATCTGCCCTCGCTCGCTCAGGCCGGGCCGCAGCACGCGGCGCTGCTCGGGCGGATGCTGGCGCGGGCACCCCAATTGGCGCTGGAGCAGGGCTGCAGGCCGTATCCTGAGGGCGGTTTTCGCATTGTGGTGAACACCGGCGCCGAGGGCGGACAAGAGGTGCAGCATCTGCATATCCACGTCCTGGGCGGGCCGCGTCCCTGGTTGCATGGCTGATGGCCACGTTCCTGCCCAGCCGTCTTGGCGGCACGGCTATTAAAATCATGCCATGCTGCCCGGCAGCAGGCTGCTTGATTCTTTAGGAGAAAAACATGGGATTCTCAACCACCCACCTGATCATTTTTTTGGTCATTGTTGTGCTTATTTTTGGCACTAAAAAACTCAAAAACATAGGCTCCGATCTTGGCGGCGCAGTCAAGGGTTTCAAGGACGGCGTCAAGGACGGTACGACGGACAAACCCGACGATGCCAGTGCTGCGGCGGCGCAGCAAGTGACGGACGCCGGCTCAGCCGCCAGCGTGTCGGCCACGGCCACGGTCAAAGAGACGATCGACGTCGAAGCCAAGATCAAGAGCTGATCCTTGCAGAAAGTATTGAGCCTTGTTTGATATTGGTGTCACCAAGATCGCCATCATTGGCGGCATCGCCTTGATTGTGATTGGCCCCGAGCGCCTGCCGGGGTTGGCGCGCACGCTTGGCACTTTGCTGGGCCGGGCGCAACGCTACATGGCCGATGTCAAGGCCGAGGTCAACCGCTCGATGGAGCTCGATGAGCTGAAGAAGATGCGGCAAACGGTCGAGAGCGCGGCCCGCGATGTTGAGCAAACCATCCACGCCGGCACCGACCAGGTGCAGCAGTCGTGGTCCGAGCTGGAGTCTGGCCGTGCGACGACCCCCGAGCGCCCGGCCAGCGCCATGACCCATGCCAGCGATTACCCCACAACCCGGGTCTACCAGGCGCCGAAGAAAAACTGGCGCCTCAAGCGCGGCGCCATGCCCCAGTGGTACAAGTCGCGCCAGGGTGTGCGCAGCAAGGCCTTGTCGGGCGCGGCCCGGGTTGCCCGTTACCGCCCGCGCCCCCCCTTGACTTGAGCGCGGGCCAGCCCAGCCGGTCTGACTACGCCCCAAGCCAACGCCAACGCCATTGCAGATGCCGATGCAGCGGCTGGGCAGGCCATTTTTACGGTGATTTTTCTCGAAAGCCGCCCAAGCCGCACTATGTCTAAGCCCTCTTCCCCGAATGAACTTGACGGCAGCGAACAGCCCTTTGTTCAGCATTTGATCGAGCTGCGCGACCGCTTGCTGCACGCGCTGTATGGCGTGGGCGCGGTGCTGGCGGTGCTGCTCTACTATCCCGGCCCCTCGCGCTTGTACGACCTGCTGGCCCAGCCCCTGGTGCGCTCGCTGCCCGAGGGCTCACGGATGATCGCTGTGGGCGTGGTGTCGCCTTTTTTGGTGCCGGTCAAGGTCTCGGTGCTGGTGGCGGTGTTGCTCACCCTGCCCTGGATCCTGTACCAGGTCTGGGCTTTTGTGGCGCCGGGCTTGTACCGCCACGAGCGGCGGTTGGTGTTGCCGCTGGTCACGGCGAGCACGGTTTTGTTTTACCTGGGTGCGGCTTTTTGCTATTTTTTCGTCTTCGGCCAGGCCTTTCCGGCGATCCAGCGGATGGCGCCGAGCTCGGTGGCTGTCACGCCCGATATCGAGGCCTACCTGGACTTTGTGATCACGATGTTCATCGCCTTTGGGGTGGCGTTCGAGGTGCCGATTGTGGTGGTGATCCTGGCCCGCATGGGGCTGGTCACGCTGGCCCAGCTGCGTGCTTTTCGGGCCTATTTTTTGGTCGGAGCCGCCGCTGTCGCGGGCTTGGTCACGCCGCCTGACCCGGTCTCGATGCTGGCGCTGCTGGTGCCGATGTACCTGCTGTACGAGCTGGGCATCATTGCCGCCCAGTTCTTTATCCGCCACACCCAGGCACCGGCCGAAGAGCCTCCTGGCGATCCTTCGTAAACCCGTTTGAGCCGCCAGGTGTACGGCGGCATGCGCCCATGGCGCGCTAGCCCTGGCCCCCCTCATGAGTATCCAGACCGACGATTTCGCCCCCGCACCGCCCAAGCGCGTGCTGTCCGCCGCCCCGGCTTCGCCGCAAGAAGAGGCGATCGAGCGGGCGCTGCGGCCCAAGCTGCTGCAAGAGTATGTGGGCCAGGTCAAGGCGCGTGAGCAGCTGGAGATTTTTATTGGCGCGGCGCGCAAACGCGGCGAGGCGCTTGACCATGTGCTGCTGTTTGGCCCGCCGGGGCTGGGCAAAACCACCTTGTCGCACATCATTGCGGCCGAGCTTGGCGTCAACCTGCGCCAAACCAGTGGCCCGGTGCTTGAAAAACCCAAGGATTTGGCCGCGTTGCTGACCAATTTGGAGCGCAACGACGTGCTCTTTATTGACGAGATCCACCGCTTGTCGCCGGTGGTCGAAGAGATCCTCTACCCGGCGCTGGAGGACTACCAGATCGACATCATGATTGGCGAGGGCCCGGCGGCGCGCTCGATCAAGCTCGACTTGCAGCCCTTCACGCTGGTGGGCGCGACAACCCGCGCCGGCATGCTGACCAACCCCTTGCGCGACCGCTTTGGCATCGTCACCCGGCTGGAGTTTTATACGCCCGAAGAGCTGGCCCGCATCGTCATGCGCAGCGCCGGGCTGCTCAAAGTGCCCACCGATGCCGAGGGCGGCTTCGAGATTGCGCGGCGTTCGCGTGGCACGCCGCGCATTGCCAACCGGCTGCTGCGCCGGGTGCGTGACTATGCCGATGTCAAGGGCGATGGCCGGATCAGCCTGGACATTGCGAACCGGGCCTTGGCCATGCTCGACGTCGATCCGCAGGGCTTTGATGTGATGGACCGCAAGCTGCTGGAGGCGGTGATCCACCGCTTTGACGGCGGCCCGGTTGGGCTTGACAACATCGCCGCCAGCATTGGCGAGGAGTCCGGCACGATCGAGGACGTGATCGAGCCCTACCTGATCCAGCAAGGCTTTTTGCAGCGCACGCCACGGGGCCGGATTGCCACCTTGGCGGCCTACCGGCACCTGGGCGTGGTGGTGCCGCAAACCGCTGCCGGTGGCTTGTTGACTTAGACCACCCCCGTAGCGCCTGCGGCGCTTCCCCCCTCAAGGGGGCGCACCCAGTGGCCTGGCAGAGCCAGATCCACGGGTGCACTGGAAGTGGCAGGCTCGTGTCGTGCTGTGGTGAACTTAGGCCACCCCCGAAGCGCCTGTGGCGCTCGCCCCCTCAAGGGGGCGCACCCAGTGGCCTGGCAGAGCCAGATCCACGGGTGCACTGGAAGTGGCAGGCTCGTGTCGTGCGGTGGTGAACTTAGACCACCCCCGAAGCGCCTGTGGCGCTTCCCCCTCAAGGGGGCGCACCTGGTGGCCTGGTGAACTTAGACCACCCCCGAAGCGCCTGTGGCGCTTGCCCCCTCAAGGGGGCGCACCTGGTGGCCTGGCAGAGCCAGATCCACGGGTGCACTGGAAGCGGCGCGCCCGTCTCGCGGCGCGGTTTCGTCGCTCGGTGGTGCTTGCCCAGTGCATGAAAGTTAGGGCTGGGGGCCAACCATGGCGGCAGGGCTTTGCATAAATTGTGAGCTGCTTCCGCTTTATTTCAAACGATTTTGACTATATATTGACCTGAAATCAATATATATCAAGCGCTACCAGCTATCAATCATTGCTTGTTGAGGTTTGGCAAGGGTTTGCTGGTGCGGCGTCTGCCGTTCAGGCTGCGCCGTCGTCCAGGGGCGCTCCTGCCGCCGGCTCCAGCTGTTGCTCCAAGTGCTGCTCCAAGTGCCGACTGTCGGCCCAGCCCACCAGGCTCAAGCCCTCGGGCGTCCAGAGCAGGCGGTTGATGGCCGCGTTGCCAAGCTGCCAGGTGCGCGCTGCTTGCAGGCTTTGCTGGGTGGCTGCGCGGTACAGCACATCCAGCACGCCGCCGTGGCTGACCAGCACGATTTGTTGGCCCGCATGTTGGGCCGCCAACGCATGGACTGTGGCGGTGATGCGGGCTCGGAAAACCAGCAAGGACTCGCCCCCATCGGGCACAAACTCCGGGTCGCGCTTGCGCCAGCGCAGGGCTTTTTCAGGCCACTCGGCCTCGATTTCGGCAAAGGTTCGCCCCTCGAAAAGCCCCAGGTCACGCTCGCGCAAACCCACCTTCAACGTGGGCGTGCAGCCCCGCACCACGGCCAATGCGCGGGCCGTGTCGGAGGCGCGTTGCAAATCGCTGGTGTAGAGCGCGGCCAGCTCTTCGTCGGCCAAGGCCTGTGCCACTTGCTGCGCTTGCCAGCGCCCTTTGGCATTCAGGCCAATGTCGATGCTGCCTTGGATGCGGGCCTCCACGTTCCAGTCGGTTTCGCCGTGGCGGATGGCAATGATGCGGGTGGCTTGGGGGTAGGGCATGGCGTGCGGGCTCAAGGGGCGGGGCGGCCTGCATTGGCGGGCCGGGTGGGGGTGGACTGTGCGGGGGGTGGTGCGGAGGGTGGTGCCAGCACCGTGCGCACTTGGCGCGGCGCGGGTGCGGCTTGCGGAAAGTCGCTGAGTGCGGCGTCCAGCATGGCGCCGATCAGGCGGGCTGCGCCGGGTGCGCGCATCTCGCTGACGGCCCGGGTTTCGTAGACCACTTGTTGGCTGGCCACCTCGCGCATGGTGAGTTCGACTTCGCGCAGGTAGAGCGTTGGTTCGGCCCAGTTTGCGGGCCCCCAACCCCAGGCCGGGCCGCCCCATGGGCCGTGCGGCGGGCCGTGGTGGATGCCGTGCATATTGTGCCGGCCATGCATGCCGTGCGGCCCCCACGCGCCATTCCACCCCCAAGGCCCCCACGGCCCCCAAGCGTCGCCCCACACTGCACGCGGCGCCAGGCGCTGCACCCGGCTGTCAACCCGCACCATAAACCGTGGCTGGGCCTCAGTGCGCAACATGCCAACGCGGCGCAAAGACTGCTCGGCCACGGCTTCGAGTTGGTCTTGTTGCGCGGTCTGGGCCTGCTGTGACGGCAGGCGCTCGAAGCTGTAGCTGGGGGGCGCGCCGAGCTGCTGCAAGCTGGAGAAAGTGCGCACCTCGCTGTCGACCACCTGGGGCGCAGCACAGCCGCCAAGCAGCAGGGCCAGCGACAACAGGGCAGGGTACAGGCAGGGCATGGCGCGCCTCCTCGTTCACATGGTGATGATTTGCAGGCCAGGCAGGCCGCTCAGGTTGCTGCTTGGGGCGGAAAAACGCTCCGGGTCGAACGCTGTGTCACCGTTGGCGCTGGCGATGCCGGTGGTCTGGATGGTTTTGAAATCATGCAAAGCGCCGTCGAGCAGGTGCGATGGCACGACATTTTGCAGCGCACTGAACATGCTCTCGATGCGGCCTGGGTGTTTTTTCTCCCACTCTTGCAACAGCGCTGCAACCTGCTGGCGTTGCAGGTTTTCTTGGCTGCCGCACAGCGTGCACGGGATGATGGGGAACTGCCGCAGCCCCGCCCAGCGCACCAGGTCTTTTTCTGCCGCGTAGGCGAGTGGGCGAATCACGATGTGGCGGCCATCGTCGCTGACCAGCTTGGGCGGCATGCTCTTGAGCTTGCCGGCAAAGAACATGTTCAAGAAGAAGGTTTGCAACATATCGTCGCGGTGGTGGCCGAGGGCGATCTTGGTGGCCCCCAGCTCGTCGGCAACCCGGTACAAAATGCCGCGCCGCAGCCGACTGCACAGGCCGCAAGTGGTTTTGCCCTCGGGGATGACGCGCTTGACGATGCTGTACGTGTCCTGGTTCTCGATATGGAAGGGCAGGCCCAGTGCGCGCAAATAATCGGGCAGCACATGCTCGGGGAAGCCGGGCTGCTTTTGGTCCAGGTTGACAGCAACGAGGTCAAAGTGGATCGGTGCGCGGCGCTTGAGCTTGAGCAAAATATCGAGCATGGCGTAGCTGTCCTTGCCGCCCGACATGCAGACCATCACCTTGTCGCCCTCTTCGACCATGTTGTAGTCGATGATGGCCTGCCCCATCTGGCGGCACAGGCGCTTTTCCAGCTTATGCGCTTCGCGCTCAATTTTGTGCTCCGTAGAGAGGGGAGCGTCCTCGGTGTCAGTCCATGCGGCATTCATGGCGCCGATTGTCTCACTCTGGCCGCATCTTTTCGGGCCAGGTCGATTTCGGGCGCGCCAGGCTGTTTTTGCGCAATTCTTTAATAGGACTTACGCAAAACCGCCCTGGCGTCGTTCTTTTTTCTTGCCGTACCAGGTGTACTGTCTGCGAAAAAATGCCTAGCCAGGACAATTTTGCGTAA
>JAYVXE010000326.1:0-13841 GCA_043785395.1 Burkholderiaceae bacterium
CCCTCACCCTCACCCCCGCCCTCTCCCTCTGGGAGAGGGAGTAAAACCAAGCCAGACCACCTGAGTAGTTACGAAAAATGGACCGCTGCGGTCGATTTGCAGCCGGCGCTCCCCAAGTCCGACAGGCTGCTAGGACTTACGCAAAGCGACTCCATGCAAGGCACCCCGACGCAGACAGTACTGGCGGGCGGCCAGGAGGGGAAACGCCGCTGGGGACGTTTTGCGTAAGTCCTACTTACAATTCAGCCCTTGTGGCGACCGCCCTCCCTTTGCACAGCGCCCTGACTACGTGGCCTGCGCTGACTTGACCACCAACCTGTGCGCACCACGACCGCAGACTGCGCCCCACCCCCTGCCATGCCCCCTACCACCGCTGCGCCCTTGCCTGTTTTTGCGCCCGACGCACGGCCTGTGCTGGCGGTTGACCTGGACGGCACCCTGATCCGCAGCGACTTGCTGCACGAATCCTTGCTGCAATACCTGCACCACCAGCCTTGGAGCAGTTGGCGTACCGCGCTGTGGCTGGTGCAGGGCAAGGCTGTGCTTAAGCAACAGTTGGCGCAGCGGGCCGAGATTGACCCGGCTGGCTTGCCGTACCACACCGATTTTTTGGCCTGGCTACAGACCCAGCACCAGTCCGGGCGCCGGCTGCTGCTGTGCACCGCCGCCGACCAGCGGCTGGCCCAGGTGGTGGCCGCGCATTGCGGCGTGTTTGAGGCCGTGCTGGCCAGTGACGGGCAGACCAATTTGGACGGCCCACGCAAAGCCCAGGCCTTGGTGCAGCGCTTTGGGCTGGGCGGTTTCGACTATGCCGGCAATGCCGACTCCGATGTCGTGGTGTGGCAGGCGGCGCGCCAGGCGATTGTGGTGAATGCCTCGGCGCGCCTGCTGGCCCAAGCCCAGGCCCAAACAGGCGTCCAGGTGGAGCGGGTATTCGCCAGCACGCCGGGCACGCTACGCCACTGGCCCCACATGCTGCGGCTGCACCAGTGGCTGAAAAACCTGCTGCTGTTCGTCCCACTGCTGGCGGCCCACCAACTCCCGCCGGGCTCGGCCTGGGGCAGCTTGTGGCTGGCCTTTGTCGCCTTCAGCCTGTGTGCCTCGTCGGTCTATATTTGCAACGACTTGCTCGACCTGGAGAGCGACCGCAAGCACCCACGAAAACGCCAACGGCCCTTTGCCGCTGGCGCACTCCCAGTCTGGCTCGGGCTGCTGTTGGCGCCACTGCTGGCGCTGGCCAGTCTGCTGCTGGCGCTGACGGTGGGGCCAGCATTTGCGGCTTGGCTGGCCCTGTATCTGGCGCTGACGCTGGCCTACTCTTGGTGGCTTAAGCGGCTGGTGTTGCTTGACTGCTTAGCACTGGCGCTGCTGTACACGCTGCGGGTGGTGGCTGGGGCCGCCGCCGCCGGGCTGGCGCTGTCGTTTTGGTTGTTGGCGTTTTCGGGTTTTTTGTTTTTGTCGCTGGCTTTTGTGAAGCGCTACGCCGAGTTGCACCAGCAGCGCAGCGATGGCAAGCCCAGCGCGCCGGGTCGCGGCTACCTGACCTCGGATGCGCCACTGGTGCAAACGCTGGGCGTCAGCGCGGGCTATACCGCCGTGGTGGTGTTGGCGCTCTACGTGCACAGTGACGCCGTGCTGCCGCTGTACAGCAACCCGGCCCTGCTGTGGGCCGCCGTGCCCATCATGGCCTACTGGGTGAGCTGGGTCTGGCTCTGCGCGTTTCGCGGCACGATGCACGACGACCCGCTGCTCTTCGCCTTCCAAGACCGAAGCAGCTGGGTCGCCGGGCTGCTGTTTGGCGCCGTGCTCCTGCTTGCCAACCTGGGGCTGCCGTGGTAGCGGTCGGCTCCTGGGGCCGCTTGGGCACTTGGCAGCACCACCTCCAGCCACTGAACCAGCACCCCTGCCGCAGCCTGCCGCGTGCCGACGCCAACCCGGGCCTGGCCTACGGCATGGGGCGCAGCTACGGCGATGTCTGCCTCAACCCTGGCGGCACGCTGTGGCCAACCCAAGGCCTAGACCGCTTGCTCGCCTGGGACCCGGAGCACGGCATTCTGACCTGCGAGGCCGGGCTGCTGCTGCGCGATATCCAGCAATTGCTGGTGCCGCGTGGCTGGATGCTGCCGGTGACGCCCGGCACCCAGCTGGTCACCGTGGGCGGTGCGATTGCCAATGATGTGCACGGCAAGAACCACCACCGCTACGGCTCTTTTGGGGACCATGTGCTGCAACTCGACTTGCTGCGCAGCGACGGCCAGTTGCTGCGTTGCAGCCCGCAGCAGCAAGCCGGCTGGCTCGCCGCCACGCTCGGCGGCCTGGGCCTGACCGGCGTCATCACCCAGGCCACGCTGCGCCTGCGTCGGGTGCCCGGGCCGTGGCTGCACACAGAGCGCCTGGCTTACCGTGGGCTGGAGGAGTTTTTTGCGCTGGCCGATGCATCAGAGGCCGACTGGGAGCACACGGTGGCCTGGCTCGACTGCCGGTCTGGCCCGCAGCCACGCGGCATCTTCATGCGCGCCAACCACAGCGGCGAGGCTGCTGCCAGCCAGCCAGCCCAGCACCAGCCGCGCCAAGCGTTCAGGCTGGCCTTCACGCCGCCTTTTTCCCTGGTCAACCGCCTCAGCCTGCGCCCTTTCAACGCGCTCTACCACCGACGCCAGCAAAGCCAAAGCGGGTTGCGGGCCATGCATTACGAGCCATTTTTCTACCCGCTTGACCAGTTGCCGGAGTGGAACCGCCTCTACGGCCCCAAGGGCTTTTACCAATACCAATGCGTACTCCCTCGCGCTGTCGGCTTGGCCGCTTTGCAAGCAATCCTGGCGCAAATCCAGCGTGCCAAGGAGGGCTCGTTCCTTGCTGTGCTCAAGACCTTTGGCGAACGCAGTGCGCCCGGCATGCTGAGTTTTGCGCGCCCCGGCGTCACCTTGGCGCTCGACTTCCCGAACCGGGGCGCGGCCACCGAGCGCCTGTTGGCGCGGCTGGACGCCGTGGTGCGCGAAGCCCAGGGCAGCCTGTACCCGGCCAAGGATGCACGCATGCCGCGTGATCTCTTTGCCAGCGGCTATCCGCGTCTGGCAGAATTTTTGCCCTTCCGTGACCCCGGCATCAGCTCGGCGCTGGCACGGCGTTTGATCGACCCACCCTTTTGACGCGCTCGCAGACCCCCATGCCCACCTCCCCTACCTCCCCTGCCTCCCCTGCCGCCAGCACTGGCACCAGCGACAGCATTGCCATCATTGGCGCCACCTCCTTGATTGCCGAGCACTGCGCCCGCCTCTGGTTGGCGCAAGGCGCCCAGCGCCTGGTGTTGGTGGGACGCGATGCCACGCGCACCGCGCAGTTGGCGGTTGATCTGCGCCTGCGCAGCCCGCAGGCGCAGATCAGCGTCGAGCTCTGTGACTTCCTCCAGCCCGAGGCGATCCAGGCCTGCGTGGCCCGCATCGTCGCCGACGGCTGCCCAACGCAAGTTTTGATAGCGCATGGCGCACTGCCGACGCAGTCCGAATGCCAATCAGACCTCAAGACCAACCAGCAAGCCCTGCAGCTCAACGGTATTTCGCCGGTCTTGTTCGCCGAAGCCTTTGCCGCGCACATGGAGCGCGCCAACCGGGGCAGCTTGGCCTTGATCGGCTCGGTCGCTGGCGACCGGGGCCGCAAATCCAACTACGTCTACGGTGCTGCCAAAGGCCTGGTCACACGCTATGCGCAGGGCTTGCAACACCGCTTGGCGGCCAGTGCGGTCAAGGTGGTCTTGCTCAAGCCCGGCCCCACCGACACGCCCATGACCGCCCACCTCAAGACCCAAGGCGCAGCACTCGCACCAGTGCAGGCCGTGGCCGTGGCCATCGTGCGCGGCATGGCGGCTGGGCGGCCGGTTTGCTATGTGCCCGGAAAATGGCGCTGGATCATGCTGGTGGTGCGCCACCTGCCGCGCTTCATCTTCAACAAAATGGATATTTGAGCGCCATGCTGAGAGAGTCCCCACAAAAACGCCACGAGGGATGGAAGCCAACGCTGGTCAGCGCCAGCCTGTGGACACTGGCGCCCTTGTTTTTCATCTTGGCGCTGATGGGGACCGTGCACGCGCATACGGCGGTGCCGATTTGGGACATGTGGACCGGGTATTTGGATTTTTACCAACAACTGCGTGCGGGCCACACGGCGGCTTGGTGGAATTTACACAACGAGCACCGGATTGTTCTTTCCAAAATCCTGTTCTGGATCGACCTTGCCTGGTTCCAAGGCTCGGTCTGGTTTTTGCTGGTCGTGCATTTTGTCTGCGTTGGGGGCGCTTTTTGGACCCTGCGCGCGCTCTTGCACGAGAAAGCCGCAGCCTGTGGGGCCAGCCACCGCAGCACCCAGCTCGCCACACTTTTCATCTTTATCTGCCTTTTTTCGTGGGCCCAATCCCAAAACTTTAGTTGGGGCTTTCAAAACCAGTTCTTTTTGGCCCAGTTACTGCCGCTGCTGGCGCTTTACAGCCTCTACCAATCCGGCAAAAACCAGTCAACACCGCAGTTCCTGGCGGCTGCCGTCTTGGGCTGCTTATCAATACTGACCATGGCCAATGGCGTGCTGGCGCTGCCCCTCATGGCCGCCTACGCGCTGCTACAACGCATGGGCTGGAAAAAAACCAGCCTGCTGTGCGCACTGGCCGTGGCCTGCATTGCCGTTTATTTTGCCAATTACCATGTGCCCTACAACCCTGGGCGCATCATCGCGCCCATCCAGCCGTGGCCGACGGCGCAGTACAGCTTGGTCTACCTGGGCCTGCCGTTTTACTATTTCAGCGGCAAATCACTCTGGTGCGCGCAGATTTTTGGCCTGCTGTTCCTGCTCTTGACGGGCGTCAAAGCGCTGCAATGCCTGCGCCAACCGACACGGCAAGGCATTGACCTGTGCTTGCTCGCTTTCATCGCCTACATCGTTGGCACGGCCTTGGTCACGGCGCTCGGGCGCGCCCAGTTCGGCCTGGCCCAAGCTGTATCGAGCCGCTACGCAACGCCGGCGTTGATGGCCTGGGTTGCGCTGCTGATTGCCTACCTGCCGCCCCTGCTCAAAAGCCTGGAGCAGTGGCAAAACCGGGTGGTCTGGCCGCTACTACTGCTGCTGCTGGCCATGCTGGCCACGCAACTCCCGGCCCGCGAACCACAAACCAGCGTGAACCATGAAGCCACGCTGGCCGCTTTGGCGCTTGAGCTTGGTGTCCACGATGCCGCCCAAATCCAAACCGTGGTGTGGGACGCCACGCTGGCCGAACGCATAGCGCAGCCAGCGATAGCCCACAACGACTCCATTTTTGGGCAAGCGCCGATCAGGGACGCGCGCCAACGGCTGGGCCAGCTCCAAGCGCTGCCGCTGCCGGCCCGCACCTGCCTGGGCGCGGTCGACGCCGTACTGCCGCTGAGTGGCGATCCGCGCTACCAAAAAATCAGCGGCTGGCTGCTGTCAGCGCATGGCCGGGATGGCCGGGATGGTTTTGAGGCGCTGCAACTGCTCAATGCGCAGGGCCGCAACGTCGGCTACGCCGTGATGGGCGCAGCACGCCCCGAGCTGCGTGCCGACTACGGCCAGCGCGCCCACTACCGAGGCTTCCAAGGCTACGTCCAGACCGGGCAGGCCACAGCGCCCTTGTCGCTGCTGGCCTCCGACCACAGCTGCCAGGCGAGCACCGCAACCCCGTCAACCCCGTCAGCCACGTCAGCCACGCCAACCAAAACTCAGCCTCACACTCCCAGCACCCCATGAAAACGCCCAAAATCGTCATCCCCGGCGGTGCCGGCCTGGTCGGCCACAACCTGGTCGCCCAGCTCCTGCGCCAAGGCTATAGCCATCTGGTGGTGCTCGACAAGCACCGCGAAAACCTGGCCGTATTGCAGCGGCTACACCCCAGCATCACGGCAGAATATGCCGACCTGGCGCAGCCCGGCGACTGGGGCCGGCACTTTGCGCAGGCCGATGTCGTGGTGATGCTGCAAGCACAAATCGGTGGCACCGAGGCCGCACCCTTTGTCCGCAACAATCTGGACAGCACCGCACACATCCTGGCGCGGGTCCAGGCCGAGCAGATTGCCTACACAGTCCACATCAGCTCCTCGGTTGTGCAATCGGTCGCCGACGACCACTACAGCCGCACCAAACGCGCGCAAGAAGCCATGGTCAGCGCCAGCGGCATCCCCTGTGTCGTGCTGCGCCCAACGCTGATGTTTGGCTGGTTTGACCGCAAGCACCTGGGTTGGTTGTCGCGCTTCATGCACAAAGTTCCCGTATTTCCGATTCCCGGTACGGGCCGCTATATGCGCCAGCCGCTGTATGTAGCCGATTTTTGCCGCATCATCATTGCCTGCATCGCCCAGCGCGATGGCCAGCAGCGCGGGCAAGTCTTCAACATCTCGGGCCTGGAGCAGCTCAACTACATCGACATCATTCGGCACATCAAGGCCGCCACCCGCGCCCGCACCGCCATCGTCAAAATCCCCTACCACCTGTTCGCCGCGCTGCTCACCGTCTGGGCCTGGTTTGACCGCAACCCGCCGTTCACCACCGCGCAGCTCAAAGCACTGGTGGCGCCCGACGCATTTGAGGTGATCGACTGGCCGGGCATCTTTGGCGTGCGCGCCACCCCCTTCGCCCAGGCGATAGAGGAGACCTTCAATGACCCGGTCTACAGCCACGTGGCGCTAGAGTTTTAACAAGGGAATTGGACAGCATGGCAAAACAGCGTATCGCCGTCTTAGGCGCCGGCCCCATGGGCCTGGCCGTGGCCTACCAACTGGTGCGCGACGGCCACCAACCGGTGGTGTTCGAGGCCGATGACCGGGTCGGCGGCATGAGTGCCATGTTTGACTTCGACGGCCTCCCCATCGAACGCTACTACCACTTCCACTGCACCAGCGACAGCGACTTCTTGCAAGTATTGGACGAACTGGGGCTGGCCGCACAAATGCGTTGGACCGAGACCAAGATGGGCTACTGGTACCAAGGCCGCTTGCAAGCCTGGGGCAACCCGCTGGCCTTGCTGCGCTTCCAAGGCCTGGGCCTGCTGGCCAAACTGCGCTACGGCCTGCACGCGTTCTTGGCCACCCGACGGCGCAACTGGACACCGCTCGACGGCGTCGAGGCAACAGGCTGGATCAAGCGCTGGGTTGGCCAAGAGGCCTACGACGTGCTTTGGCGCCGACTGTTCGACTACAAGTTCTACGACTACGCAGACAACTTATCGGCAGCCTGGATATGGAGCCGCATCCGGCGCATTGGCAGCTCACGCTACAACCTGATGCGCGAAAAACTCGGCTACCTGGAAGGCGGCTCGCAGACTCTTTTGAACGGTCTGCAAAGCTACATAGAGCAGCACGGCGGCGAGATCCGTTTAGGCCAGCCGGTTGCACAGGTGCAGATCCAAGACGGCGTGCTGCAAGGACTGAGCCTGGGCTCGGGCCGGCGCGGCGACAACAGCAGCACATTCGAGGCCTTCGACAAAGTCATCAGCACCGTGCCACTGCCGTATGTCGCGGGCCTGATGCCGGGTTTGCCGCAGCCGCTGCGGGCGCAGTACCAAGCGCTCAAAAACATCGCCGTGGTCTGCGTGATTGCCAAACTACGGCGGCCACTGTCGGACAATTTTTGGCTCAATGTGAACGACCCCGCAATGGACATTCCCGGCCTGGTCGAGTACAGCAATCTGCGCCCGCTCGCGCACAGCGTGGTCTACGTCCCGTTCTATATGCCGGGTGAACACCCCAAATTTGCCGAGCCCGACGCGGTTTTCATGGACAAAGTGCGAAGCTACCTCAAGCGCATCAACCCGGCGCTGCAAGACAGCGACTTCATCGCACTGCACACCAGCCGCTACCGCTTTGCCCAGCCGATTTGCCCACCCGGCTACCTCGCACAATTGCCGCCCGCGCAGTCACCCGTGCCAGGGCTGTGGATTGCCGACACCTCGCACTACTACCCCGAAGACCGTGGTATCTCGCAGAGCATCGGCTTTGGTCGCCAACTGGCGCGCCGTGCCAGCGCCGGCGGATAGAGCGCCGTGCTACAAGCCTTTCGCTCCAAGCAATTTTTGGCATTTTTGCTGACTGGCGGCTGCGCTGCGCTGCTGAATTTTGGCTTGCGCATTGTTTTGAGCCACTGGTTCAACTTTGCGTTGGCCGTGCTGCTGGCGTACTTGGGCGGCATGCTGTGCGCGTTTGTGCTGGCCAAGCTATGGGTCTTCGCCCCCAGTCAGCACAGCCTGCGCCGCTCGGCCCTGCTGTTCGCCCTGGTCAACCTGGCGGCGATAGCGCAAACCTGGGTCATCAGCATGCTGCTGGCCTTTTGGCTGCTGCCGGCCTTGGGCGTGCAACACTACGCCGCCGAAATCGCCCATGCCGTGGGTATTGCGGTGCCGGTTTTTAGCAGCTACCTCGGGCATAAGCGCTGGTCATTTCAAGCTCGGACATGAACGCCGGGCGCTCAACACGGCTTGCGCACGCACCACACCAAGGTTTATAAAAATCCGTAACCGCCATAGATAGCGTCGAGACAGCACGTTTTGCGTAAGTTCTCCTCAATATCCGTCCACTTACGCGGCCCAGCCACGGGAATTCCTTCTGGCTTGATTTAACCTTGCCGCCTGCGTTTACTTTTACCAGCCCCCCATTCAAGGACAGTTTCATGGCCGACCCTCTTTTGCTTGCCCGACACGGCGCGACCGAATGCTTCCTCATCCCGGCCCTGGCCAACCGCCATGGCCTGATCACTGGTGCCACGGGCACGGGCAAGACAGTCACCCTGCAAACCTTGGCTGAAAACTTTTCCCGTATTGGTGTGCCGGTGTTCATGGCTGACGTCAAGGGCGACCTGACCGGTATCAGCCAGGCCGGCCACATCGGCGAAAAACTGGCGGCCGTGCTGAAAGACCGTGGTATCGAGCTGCCCACCGCCCAGGCCTGCCCCGCCACACTCTGGGACGTTTTTGGGGAGCAGGGCCACCCGGTGCGTGCCACCGTGTCCGACATGGGGCCGCTGCTGATCGGTCGCATGCTGAACCTGAACGACACCCAGGCCGGTGTACTGAACCTGGTGTTCAAGATTGCCGACGACAACGGCCTGCTGCTGCTCGACCTGAAGGACTTGCGCGCCATGCTGCAACACGTGGGCGACAACGCAAGCCAGTTCACCACCGAGTACGGCAATGTCAGCCCAGCCAGCGTTGGCGCCATCCAGCGCGGTCTGCTGCAAATCGAAACCCAGGGTGGCACGAAGTTCTTTGGTGAGCCCATGCTCAACATCAGCGACTTCATGCAGACCGACGCCAATGGCCACGGTGTGGTCAACATCCTGGCGGCAGACAAACTCATGAACTCGCCGCGCCTCTACGCCACTTTCCTGCTGTGGATGTTGTCCGAGCTGTTCGAGCAGTTACCCGAAATTGGCGACCCGGACAAACCCAAACTGGTGTTCTTCTTCGACGAGGCCCACCTGCTGTTCAACGACGCACCCAAGGTGCTGGTCGAACGCATCGAGCTGGTGGTGCGCCTGGTGCGCTCCAAGGGTGTGGGGGTGTACTTCGTCACCCAAAACCCACTGGACATTCCCGACTCGGTACTCGCCCAACTGGGCAACCGGGTACAGCATGCCCTGCGCGCCTTCACGCCCCGCGACCAAAAAGCCGTCAAGGCCACCGCCTCCACCATGCGGCAAAAACCCGGGCTCGACATCGAAGCCGCCATCACCGAGCTGGCCGTGGGTGAAGCCCTGGTCAGCCTGCTGGATGACAAAGGCCGCCCCAGCATCACCGAACGGGTGTTTGTGCTGCCCCCCGGCAGCCAGCTCGGCCCCATCACCCCGGCGCAGCGCCAGACGCTGCTGCAAAACTCGCTGGTGGCCGGTGTGTACGAGAAGGAAGTGGACCGCGAATCGGCCTACGAAAAACTGCGGGGCCGCACCCAGGACACAGACACCACGCCCGCAGGCAAACCCGGCACAGCAGCCAATTCGGGCGACATGATGGGCGGCATGATGGGCGGTCTGAACGAGCTTTTATTCGGCACCACCGGCCCGCGTGGTGGCAAAAAAGACGGCCTGGTGCAAACCTTGGCCAAGTCCACCGTGCGCACCATGGGCACCACCGTGGGCCGCGAAATTCTGCGTGGCGTGCTGGGCGGCATTTTTGGCAGCAAAAGGCGATGAACACAGCGCTGAGCTCAGCGCTGTGTTCATCGCTGTGCGCGCACGCACACCCAACGGGTGGCGCAGGCAGTGTGCTCTTCCAATGGCGGTTTACGCAAAACTGACGCCCACCGCAGCCAACGCCAAGGACCGGCACTTGCTACCGGATCGCCTTCAGTCGAAAGTGATGTTGGCTTTGTCAATAATCCCTTGGTAGCGGCTCATCTCGCTTTGGATGTAGGTCGCAAAATCCGTGGAATTTTTGTACGCCGGATCAAAGCCGAGCCCATTGAGGTACTTTTTCATGTCCGGTGAAAGCATGATTTTGGACGCTGCCGCCTCCAGCTTGAGGCGCACCGGGGCAGGAAGATTGGCCGGTGCCCACAACCCGTACCACGAATAAAACTCAAAGTCCTTGAGGCCGGACTCGCGCATGGTAGGAACGTCCGGCAGCAAGGGGCTGCGCTCGCGCCCGGTCACGGCCAGGGCACGCAGTTTCCCGGCCTTCACCTGCGGCAGCGAGGACAGCATCGGGTCCATCATGGCCGAGACCTGGCCACCCACGAGATCTTGCAATGCCGGTGCGGCGCCCTTGTACAAGACCAGCGGAATTTGAAGCTCGGAAAGCCCAGATTCGGCAAGAAACTGGACGATGCCCAAGTGACCCGCAGAACCAAAACCGCTGGTCGCAAAGTTATACGTTGCGGGCGCCGCCTTGACCTGGCCCACCAGTTCCTGCACGGTTGCGGCCGGCACCTTGGGGCTAACGCTGAAAATCAACGCGCCCTGCGCCAGCTGGCTGATGGGCGTGAAGTCTTTGACGGCATCAAACTTGATGTTTTTCTTGTAGATCAGCGGGTTGATAGAGTGAATCGACGCATTGATGTACAAGGTGTAGCCGTCCGGGATGGCATGTGCAACGGCACCCGCGCCGATCATGCCCGACGCACCGGGACGGTTATCGATCACCACAGACTCATTGAATTCTTTGCGGAGTTTGTCCGCAAAGATGCGTGCAACACCGTCCACGGAGCCCCCAGCTGCATGCGGCACAACGATCGTGATCGGGCGCGACGGGTAAGCCGCCTGCGCCAGCAGCGGGCCGGTCTGCAGCAAGCCACTGAGGCTCAGTAAAACCAGGCCTTTTTTCGTAAAATTACGGGGATTGAAACGCATCACGTTCTCCAAAAGTTAACAGCGATGGACAGACACAAAACCGGCACAAACACGCCTGCGAAGTCCTGGCTCAATACGTTCCAGGGTACGCGCCCCCATCGATCAAAATATTCTGACCCGTGATGTAGCCGGTGTGGACTGAGCAGATGTAGGCACAAAGCGCGCCCATTTCGGCAGCTTGACCGTAGCGACCGGCGGGGTTGTTCGCACCCCGTTCCTGCCAAAGCTGGTCGAACGATTTCCCGCTGCTCTCCAGCATGCCCTCGATGTGGTGGCGCTGCGCATCCGTTGCAAAAACCCCCGGCAGCAGGTTGTTGATGGTCACGTTGTGCTGCACCGTCTGCCGCGCAAGCCCCGCAACAAACCCCACCAACCCAGAGCGGGCGCCATTGGACAGGCCGAGTTCAAGCTGAGGGGTTTTGACGCTGCGCGAAACGATGTTGACAATGCGGCCAAACCGACGCTCGATCATGGCGTCAACGGTACGGCGAATCATCTCAATCGGCCCCAGCATCATCGCGTCCAGTGCGCCATGCCAATCGGCGGGCGTCCATTGGCGAAAATCCCCGGGCGGCGCGCCGTCCGCGTTGTTCACAAGGATATCGGGCGCAGGACAAGCCGCCAGGGCCGCGTCCCGCCCGGCCGGTGTGGTGATGTCGGCCACCACATACCGGACTGCATGGCCCGTCAGTGCGGAAATTTCCGCCGCCGCCACGGCCAGCGTCTTCTCCGTACGGGCCGCAATCACGACCTGCACGCCCTCCTGGGACAGCTGCTGGGCACAGGCCCGGCCCATGCCTTTGCTGCCACCAAACACCAACGCGGTTTTTCCGGTGATTCCGAGATCCATGGTGAGGCCTCCGTATGCTCAGACAGATTTCAAGGCGGCTGAACTCCAGCCATACTTTTTATCGAGCCCAAGCTCCTTGACGATGCGCAGCCCCTTGTGCAAGGCCTCGCCTTCGAGACCTTTGAGCGGCCTGCGCAAAGCCCCGGCAGGCAAGCCAACAGCCTGCATCAGCGACTTGATTGCCACCGGATTGACCGCGGAATAGGAGAAATGCAGCAGCGGCAAAATCCGCAGATACGTTTCACGGAAGCTGACCGATACGTCGGGCTGGCTCCATGGCGTTGAGATCACCGCCATCTCCGCCGGGGCGATGTTGCCGGTCATGTTGGCCGTGCCGTGGCCCCCCAGGCTCATGGTCGGCACCACCAGCCCCAGGTTGGGCGAATCGCAACACATCACGGCGATGTCGGTATTGGCGCGCAGTACCTGGGCCACTTGGCCGACGCGTGTGGTGGACTCCTTGTGCACAACGTAGTTGGGGTGCTTGAAAATGCGGATCAAACTGTCCCAGTGCAGGTCGGTCTTGACGCGCGGCGGGTTGTTGTACAAACCCAGGGGCAGATCGGTGGCATCGGCCACCTCAAGAAAATAGTCCTCAATATCCGCTTCCGGCCCGCAAATATAGGCGGGTGCGGCCAAAATCGCGCCGTCCGCACCGTTGGCCTTGGCAAAACGCAGGTAGTCCTTGGTGGTTTCGGTGTTGTTGCCGGTGCAGCCATAAAAGAACTTCATCTTGCCGGTTTTCATCTTCGCGGTTTCCACCACGATCTCGTGGCGCTCTTGCTGCGAGAGCATGGAGACCTCGCCGGTCGAGCCCATGATGAGAACGGCACGGCTGCCCTGCTCTTCTTGGAACTTCAGCAAGGTGCGGAATGCGCCAAAATCAACCCGACCATCCTGGTTGAACGGTGTGATGAGGGCCACAAACGAGCCTTCTACTTTCATTTTGGACATGGGGTATCTTTCTTTAAAAAGTTGCCGGCTCACACATGGATCGTGACTGAATGTACTTCAGCGCTTCGTTGAAGTTTTCATAAGCTTATGCATATTGCGCACCGGCTTTTACCTCTGCGCGCGCAAACATGGTGAACGCCTGCTCCAAATCGGCGACCAAGTCTTCTGGGTCTTCCAGGCCAATGTGCAGGCGCAAGCCCTGTCCCGTATAAGGCCAGCGCCGGGCCAGATGCGCACCTTCCGGCGTGAATGGAACGATCAGGCTTTCATAGCCGCCCCAAGAAAAACCAATACCGAACAGGGCAAGACTGTCGACAAAAGCCTCGACCGCTTGCGCCGACGCTGGCCGCAGCACGATGGCAAACAGGCCGCAGGCACCCTGAAAATCCCTTTGCCACAAGGCGTGTCCCGGATGGCTGGGCAGGGCCGGATGGAGCACAGCTTGCACTTCGGGTCGCTGCTCCAGCCACTTGGCCACGTGCAGGCCTGATCTCCAGTGCTGCTGCAAGCGAACGCCCAGGGTGCGAAGGCCGCGCAAGGCCAAATAAATATCATCCGGCCCCGCCGTCTGGCCCAGGTCTTCGGCTGTCTGCCGAATGCGCGGCCACATGTCGCGGGTGCAGGTGAGCACACCGAGCATCGCATCCGAATGGCCCACCACATATTTTGTGGCGGCCTGGATCGACACATCGACACCATGCGTAAA
>JAYVXE010000327.1:0-4419 GCA_043785395.1 Burkholderiaceae bacterium
CGCACCGTGCCCTTTGTCAGCAAAGCCACCGGTATCCAACTGGCCAAAGTGGCGGCACGCTGCATGGCCGGGCAATCGCTGGCGGCGCAGGGCTTTAGGCCTGGTGCACCGGAAGTCACGCCGCCGTACTTTAGCGTCAAGGAAGCTGTTTTTCCGTTCGTCAAATTCCCCGGCGTCGACACCATTCTCGGCCCAGAGATGAAGTCGACGGGCGAGGTGATGGGGGTTGGCAAGACCTTTGGCGAGGCCTTCGTCAAGTCCCAAATCGGCGCTGGCACCTTGCTGCCAAAGTCGGGGCGGGTGTTTATCTCGGTCAAGAACAACGACAAGGCGCGTGCCGTCGATGTGGCACGCGGCCTGGTCGCGCTCGGCTTCGAGCTGGTCGCAACCAAGGGCACGGCAGCTGCGATCAACGCGGCCAACCTGGCCTGCGCCGTGGTCAACAAAGTCACCGAAGGTCGCCCCAACATCGTCGACATGCTCAAGAACAAAGAGATTGCCTTGGTCATCAACACGGTCGAAGAGCGGCGCAACGCGATTGCCGATTCACGCCAAATCCGCACCTCGGCGCTGCTGGCCCGGGTGACCACTTTTACGACCATTTTTGGCGCTGAAGCTGCGGTCGAGGGGATGCAACACCTTGACGAACTGGACGTGATTTCGGTGCAGGAAATGCACGCGCAATTGGCACATCCATCAACCGCAGGTTAAATACCTACCATGGACGCGCAACTGCTTGAATTGGATCTGGCCGACTGGCACGCCGCAGCGTCGGATCCGCAGTGGATTGCAGCGCTAGAGCGCGGCCAAGTGCTGTACTTCCCGCGCCTGGCGTTTACGCTGTTGGCCGAGGAGGGCGCCTTGCTCACACCGGCAGTGCTGTCGCCCAAGGCGCGCAACATCAGCCTGGACGCCCAGGGCCAGCTCAAAGGTGCCGCCGGTGACGCCGACGCCCAACGCGCCTTGCGTGCGATGCTGGTGCGATTTCAAACCCAGGCCCAGCAACTGATCCATGGTTTGCTGCCCGATTACAAGCCAGCGCTGCGCTTGGCGCCCACCAGCTACCGGCCGATGCAGGTGCAGAGCCGGCAACAATCGTGGCGCGCCGATGACCGGCGCTTGCACATCGACGCCTTTCCCTCGCGGCCCAACCATGGCGAGCGGATTTTGCGTGTCTTCACCAACGTCAACCCGCACGGAGCGCCTAGAAAGTGGCGCGTCGGCGAGCCGTTCGAGGCCGTGGCCCAGCGCTATTTGCCCCGCACCAAACGCTATGCCCGCTGGCAAGCCGTATGGTTGGAGCGCCTGCGCATCACCAAATCGCTGCGCAGCGAATACGACCACCTGATGCTGCAACTGCACGACCAGATGAAGGCCGACGCCGTCTACCAAGCACAAGGAGCACAGCAAAGCGTGGATTTTGCGGCCGGCTCCGTCTGGATTTGTTTCTCCGACCAAACGCCACACGCGGTGATGGAAGGTCAGTACATGTTGGAACAAACCCTGCATTTGCAGCCAGCCAGGCAATACAATCCTGCCAGCAGCCCGCTGGAAATCCTGCGCCGACTGACCGGACGCCCGCTCCTCTAGCGGGGTAGCGGGTCGCGCGCCAGGCTCCCTGGAGCCAGCACATTGTTCACCCTCGTATAACGCCCATGCCGCCGAGTGCACACCGCTCGGCGGCATCCTTTATTTGAAAGCAAGAAAAAAATGAGCACCCTCCCTATTACCAAACGCGGCGCAGAAAAACTCAAAGAAGAGCTGCACCGCCTCAAAACAGTGGACCGCCCCTGGGTCATCAACGCCATTGCCGAAGCACGGGCGCAGGGCGACTTGAGCGAAAACGCTGAATACGATGCGGCCAAAGACCGCCAAGGCTTTGTTGAAGGACGCATTCAAGACATCGAGGGCAAGCTCTCAGCCGCTTTGGTGATTGACCCGAGCACGCTCGATGCAGACGGCAAAGTCGTGTTTGGCGCAACCGTTGAGCTCGAAGAAGAAAGCTCGGGCGAGCATGTCACCTACCAAATCGTCGGTGAGGACGAGGCCGACCTCAAGTTCGGCCTGATCAATGTCTCCAGCCCGATTGCACGTGCGCTGATCGGAAAAAACGAGGGTGATGTGGCCGAATTCCAAGCACCCGGTGGCGTTAAACGCTATGAAATTGTCTCAGTCCACTACCGCTGATACAGCACGCCACTGTCCTGCGCGCTTCGCACTATGCGTTGCCGCACTCTGGTGGGGAAGTTTGACGACCATAGGTTTGCTGGTCGTGCCGCTGTTGTTCATGCATTTGCCCACCCCGGCCATGGCTGGGGCGATGGCGGCCAAACTCTTCACCGCACAAACTTGGCTGGCCTTGGCCTGCGGTAGCTGCCTCTTGTTATTTTATTGGCAAAAACATATTCAAGCGCTTGCTGGTATTGATAAGTTTGCTATCATTTTAGTTATTTCAAGCCTGGTACTTGCTGCCGCCATCGAATTCGGCGTAGCGCCGCGCATCATTGCTCGCGACCACTTAAAACTCTGGCACCGGGTGGGGTCGGCCATGTACTTTTTGCAATGGCTGGGCACAACACTGCTGCTGTGGCGCATGGGCCGCACGGCCGCGCACGAAGCTTTGCCGCCTAGGTAAATCCTTTTGGGGCCAAAGCATTAGGCCAAAGCATTAGGCAAGATTCAGGTGCGATTTTTCGCTGTTGTTCGAAAAAACCACCGACCGAACTTCGTAAGTTGTCGATAGGGATAGGCATAGATTTTTCCGCCGACTGGGGGCCTCAGCGGCCCCAAAACCCGGCCATCCACCATCCACCATTCGGTATCGGTCAAGCTGGCCAAATCTGCATGACGGTGGTGGGCGTGGTGGGTTGTTGCAAGATCGCTATAGATTGGTTATTTAACATAATATACATTGTATGAAGTAATGTATGCTTCAAAAAAGGAACCTTGGTTCCTATACAACTTGACCCGCTTCACATCTTGTCACTGAAAATCCGTCTTACCAACTTCGTTGCATCCGCTTGGCTAGCCCGTCGATCCATTTGTTGATCAGCTCCCTGATCTGTCCTCTGATCTGTTCGTTGAGAAATTTCGTAAGAAATTTCCTGAGCAATCCATTGATCACACGTGCGGATTGTTACCACAATATTTGTGTGTGTCAACAAGAATTTTCGAGGTCAGGCCAAAACCAGCACAGGGTTGCTGGGCGGCACCGGCATCACCCAGCGATCCGGCGCGACCAGCACCACGGTGGACAGCTTGGCCACAACGCCACCACCACGGCCCAGCACGCTGTAGCGCAGGATGTTGACCTTGTTGGGCCCCATCATGTGCCAGCCGGCCTTGATGACCTCTCGCTGTACCTGCAGCCCCGTAATGTCGACGTCCGCGTCTTCGTCGGCATGCTTGGCGTACAGTTTGAAGATCAAAGGCGAAATCAGAGCCATTCCCTCAGGCACGAAATGCACAGCAGCACCAGTCTCGTTGTACTTGACTTCCCTGCGGGCCATTGCGCCCTGTAGCCAAGTGATGAAGGCAATGGCCACCTCGCTGGGCTCGTGTGCCGGGTTTTCATGCGGTAGTTTGGGCAAATGCGGCATTAGCACGATAGGTGCTGGTGTGGTGCCAGACTCAGGTGCCGTCCTGGCCATGCTCAACGGTGCCAGTAAAGGCTTAAAAAAAGCTTGAGTCGATGCAGCAGTGGGTGCTGGTACTGGTACAGCCATAGGAGGCTCTTTTGGCACAGGCTTCGGTGGACATTGCCGCAGCACACTGTTTTTGGGCTGCAAAATTGATGCAGTATCCGGCTGCTTGGGCGCAGCATCAGCCGTGGATTGCGGCAGTTTTTTGGTGCTCGTCGGCTGGGCCGTCCTGGCGATAACGGCGACTTGTACCGGTGCTTGCGCCTTGGGCCGCGCAGTCTTGGCATCGTCGTCGTCATCAAGAAAGTCCTGCCCATCGAATTCGAATCCATCCAGCGCAAGCGGCGGGAAAACCGGCACGGTGTGCACCAGCTTGCCTTGTGCCTGGACAGCAATGGGTGGTGCCGCAGCTTCCTGTGTTTGTTCGCCTGCACCAGCATCGGGCTTACCCACAATTGCCGCAGCTTTAGCGGGCTTGAGCGGCTTGTTGAAGTTCGGTGCTTTGAGCAGTGACTCAGCTTTGGGCTTACGAACATCCTTGCCTGCATCAGCTGTGGAGGTTTTGACGGGCAATGGGGAGTCTCCTGCATCAGCGTTGGGATCAACCCGCATACCGCCCAATGCTGCATCAAGGCTTCTGGTTGTTGTTTCAAGAACATCCATCGCTGCATCAGTGTGACCACTCAGCTGAATCTCCTGCGCCTCCGTTTCCCCGACCTGGTCACGCTTGGTCTTAACCTCGATTCGGCCCAGCATCGCAGGCGGGTAGTGGCTGGGA
>JAYVXE010000328.1:0-4418 GCA_043785395.1 Burkholderiaceae bacterium
CGGCATGCAGTGCGCTTTTGTTTTACCCCCTCTCCCTCTGGGAGAGGGTTGGGGTGAGGGCCAGCAAGCCACACAACAAGACAGCGCCATGCACAGGCCACCAGCCCTCACCCCCGCCCTCTCCCAGAGGGAGAGGGCGTAAAACCAAGCCAGACCACCTGAGTATGTACCTATTTTGATAGCTTATAGCGCTTGCTGGGTATGCGCTAGAGGCCTATTTGAATAAGATATAGGCGGTATTGCGCCCCCCGCCATCCATGCGCGCCAGCACGCCTCGCAATAGCAAGTCATTGATGTCTCGCAGCGCGGTGTCTGCCGAGCATTTGCCTATCGCCGCCCACTTGGCGTTGGTGAGTTTGCCCTCCATTCCATCCAGCACGCGGTTCAGCACCAGTGTCTGCCGCGCGTTCATGAGGGTGCCTGCCCAGCGCTGCCAGAACTGGGCTTTGTCCAGCACACCCACCAGCAGTCCGTCTGCACCCTGCACGGCGCGCAGCAGGCAGGCCAGGAACCAGCCGAGCCACGGGGTGACGTCCAGCGGGCCGCTTTGGGTGGCTTCGAGCTGATCGTAGTCCTGCTTGCGCTCGCGCTGGATTTGGGCGCTCAGGCTGTAAAAACGTTGCGCGCTGCCTTCGGCGCGGGCCAATGCCATGTCGCCTACGGCACGGCTGATGCGACCGTTGCCGTCGTCGAACGGGTGCAGGGCGGCGAGCCACAGGTGCGCAAGCCCGGCGTGGATAAGGGGGTCGCCTGCCGGGGTGGTGTTGAACCATGGCAGGAAGGCGGCAAGCTCCGCGGGCAGCCTGGGGGCGGGCGGCGCTTCGTAGTGCACTTTCTCGCGGCCCAAGGGGCCGGATACGACTTGCATGGGGCCTGCGGCGTCGTTGCGCCAAGCGCCCACCTGGATACGCACGCGGCCGCTGTAGCCGGTGGGGAACAGGGCTGCGTGCCAACCAAAAAGGCGCTCGGGCGTAAGGGGCTGGTCAAAGTGTTGGGTGGCGTCGAGCACCATGTCCACCACACCGTCGACATGGCGGTCGGCAGGCGCCAGCGCACCGATGTCGATGCCCAGCCTGCGGGCGATGGAGGAACGCACGGCGTCCAGGTCCAACGCCTCGCCTTCGATGGCGCTGGTGGTGATGACTTCCTGGGTTAGTGCCTGCAGGGTGGCCTGGTCACGCTGCGCCAGGCCCAGCTCGACCATCCGGCCCGCCAGGTGGCCCTGGGCGCGGTGCACCTGGGCGAGTGGGGCGGCCAGAGCGGCGGCGTCCCACTGCCATCGGGGCCAGTCGGGGCGTTGCCAGAGGTAGGTGCGGCGGCGGGGCGGTTTGTCGGTCCACATGCTGTGATTATGGGTTTATTCGCCGCAAATTGTGCGGTGAATGTAGGCGGTAATCACCGCAGAGTTGGGCGGGTCAGGTTGCGTGAGGCGCAATAAAGCTGGGTGAATTATTTAAATTTCATAGCTACTAGCGAAATGTACATATGCCATAGAGCCAATTTTGTTTATAAATGAAGCCTTCTGCGTGCCAAAGCAGGCCGCAGCCGATACAACCCACACCTTCACCGAAGGCCCTGTCGCATGAAACTGCCCACCCACCATGCAGTGTGAGCAGGCGGTAGGCTTTGTCGAGCGGGACAGGGGTGAAGTGGGTAGGCATGGCGTTGGCTGGGGCAATCGGTGTGGCAATCGGTGTGGCAAGTTGCAAGTACTATTCCCAGGGTTCAACAACGCCCGCAGTCGGGCACCAACGGAGACACAAAATGTTCAGTCATGTAATGCTGGGTGTGAATGACCTGGAAGTTTCAAAGAAGTTTTACGACGCGCTGCTGGGCACGCTGGGCATTGGCCCGGGCGTGGCCAACAAGAACCGCTATTTCTACAGCAGCCCGACCGGCTTGTTCTCCATCACCACGCCCATCAATGGCGAGCCCGCCGAGCATGGCAATGGCAGCACCATTGGGTTTGACGTTCAGTCGCCCGAGCAAGGCGACGTCTTCCATGCTGCGGGGTTGGCCAACGGCGGCACGACCTGTGAAGACCCGCCGGGCTTTCGCGACGGCCCGGTGGGCAAGCTCTACCTGGCGTATTTGCGCGACCCGGATGGCAACAAGCTTTGCGCGCTGCACCGGCCTGCAAAATAAGGCGCGTTAAAGCGCCCTGCTGAGCCGGCTCTTTTTCAAACCCCTGTCAGCACTGGTTTAAATGCGCGTCTATGCGCTGGCGAGGACGCGGTTTTCTGCGAGTCAGGACTTACGCAAAACCGCCCTGGCGTCGTTTTTTTGACCAGCCGTACCCGATGTACTGTCTGCGGAAAAATGCCTAGGAGCCTGTCGGACTTGGGGAAGCGCCGGCTGCAAATCGACCGCAGCGGTCCATTTTTTACCGTATTTTTGACCCATAGCGGGGCTATGTGCCTGCAAATCCGGCAAAAACTGTCCTCGCTGGGGCCGATTTTCGCTGCTCGACGCCCAAGTCCGACAGGCTCCTAGCCAGGACAATTTTGCGTAAGTCCTGCGAGTGTTGAAGTGCCGATGGCCCCGTGCGGGGCCATCGGCTTGTGGCGTTCTGCGAGCGGGGATCAGAACGCTGCGTTGGGGGCGACGTCGGGTGGTGCGCCGCCCTGCTCAGCCGGCGGTGCGCCTCATCACGCCAGGCAGACATGGCCGCGCACGCACAATCCCCCACTGCCTGCACCCTGTTCTGACATTTTCTATGCCCTACCCCACCGACACGCCCCACGCGGTCTCCCGTCTGCGCAGCGCCCGCCTGGCCCGCAGCACCAAGCCCTTTATGTCCCGGGGTGGGCCCAGTGGCACGCGCTGCGCGGGCTGCCGTTTGTTGCCGCGTTATTGCATGTGCGCGCTGCGCCCGGTGCTGCCCACGCAGGCCGGGGTGTGCCTGGTGATGCACGACTCCGAGCCACTCAAGCCCAGCAACACGGGCTGGCTGATTGCCGATGTGGTGGCCGACACGTTTGCGTTTGGTTGGACGCGCACCGAGGTCGACCCGGCCTTGCTGGCCCTGCTGGGCGACCCGCAGTGGCAGCCGTACCTGGTGTTCCCCGGTGACCGGGTGGCCCCCGGACGGACGGCGGTTGAGGCGCTGCTGCCTGCGCCTGAAGGCAGCCCGTCGCCGCAGCTCCGCCCCAAGCGCCCGCTGTTCGTGCTGCTGGACGGCACCTGGCCCGAGGCGGGCAAGATGTTCCGCAAGAGCCCGTACCTGGACCCGCTGCCGGTGCTGAGCCTGCAGCCTGAAGCGTTGTCGCGTTACCGCCTGCGCCGCAGCTGCACAGCAGGCCATGTGTGTACCTCCGAGGTGACGGCCCTGTGTCTGGCGCTGGCCGGCGACGTCCATGCGGCGCTGACGCTGGAGGCTTACCTGGACGTGTTCACCTACCGCTACCTGCAGGCCAAGAACCAGCAACCGCTGGACGGTGAAAACGCTGTCCACCAACGCTTGCGGGACTTGCACACCACGGGTGTACAAGGTGAGGGCCGCGCCATTTTTTGCAAAGAATAGTTTTGCGGTGAAAGTGCTGGCAGGTAATTACTTCTGAATTAATAGCTGTCATGGCTTGTAGGATGGGCGATAGGGCTTGTTTTTGTATAAAATTACGCACTGCACCGGCCGGCCTTCCCTTTGGCGCCGGACGGGGCGGGTGAAATCCGCATGACGCCTGCATGACACCCGTACCTCCGAGCTCCAACCCGCACCCACAACAGCCACAACACCATGAACCCAGACGATCCAACCCCCGCCAACGACCTCAACGCCATGGCGCTGTGTGAGCCGTGCAAAGGCGTCCAGCGCAACTGGCGCCGCGCACCAGGGCACCCCGAGCTGGTGCAGGGCAGCCACCGCACCGAGCTGTACCCGCATGGCCGGGTGACGATCACCCGCTACCGCTGCGAGCGCTGCGGCACGGCCTGGGAGTACGAGAACAACAAGGTCAACCGCCACGCGGGATGGTCGGTGGTGGGGCGGGACTGAGCTGCGGCTTACCGCCCAAGTAAGCCAAGTACGGCGCTTGGGCTTCGTGCGTCCAGGGGGGCGTGCCGCTTCCAAGCCCATACCCATACCGTGATCGACAGGGGCGGCTGTCAAAAAGCTCTTGCAAGCGTCTTGGTCAGAAAGAGTGTTGGCGGTACTGGGCAGTACTTTGGCAGTACTGGGCGCATGAAACGCCTCCAAATACAGTGCAAAAAATTGATTTTTATAGCTTCTTTTTGCACATTAAATGTAACTACTCAGGTGGTCTGGCTTGGTTTTACTCCCTCTCCCTCTCCCTCTCCCTCTCCCTCTCCCTCTCCCTCTGGGAGGGCGGGGGTGAGGGCTGGCGGCCTGTGCATGGCGCTGTCTTGTTTTGTGGCTTGCTGGCCCTCACCCCAACCCTCTCCCAGAGGGAGAGGGGGTA
>JAYVXE010000329.1:0-4408 GCA_043785395.1 Burkholderiaceae bacterium
CAAGCGCGCCAGCGCCGGGTCCGCCCCGCCGCGACAGCTGTACAGCCAGTCTTCCAGAAAAGTCCGCTGCAACCAGCGCACAACATCGCCCTCAAGCCGCAAATGCACATCGTGGTAGGCATCCGAGCGGCTGCGCGGGTCTTCGGCGTCGGTGAAGTTGAGGCCTCCGGTAAAACCCACCACCCCATCGCAGACGACGATTTTTCGGTGCGTGCGGTAGTTGGTCACAGGCCGCATGCGCCGGCCAATGCGGATCGGGTGGAACCAGGCCAGCTGCACGCCCGCAGCCAGCAGCGGCGCAGTAAAGCGCCGCCCCAGGTGCTGCGAGCCGAGCGCGTCCAGCAACAGGCGCACGGCCACGCCTTGGCGTGCTTTTTCGATCAACAGCTGCGCCAAGGCCTGGCCAATCCGGTCGGGCTCGACGATGTAGTACTCCAGGTGCACATGCTGGCGTGCTTGGCGGATGGCCTCGAAAATCGCCGTAAATGTCGCCTCGCCGCCCACCAGCAAGCGCATCGCCGTGGCACTAGAGACCGGAATGCCGCAGCTGGCCGCGCCCAGCCGAGCCAAGGCCTGCATGGACGCCGGCGCATCGTCGGCCAAGCGCTGCCGACTGCGCCGGTCGGCCCGCACAAAATCCGCGCCATGCGCACCCAGGCGACCGCGCTGGCGCCGTGAGCGCTGCTTTTTCATCCGCTGCGGCCCCAAAAAATAGTAAATCGCAAAGCCCACATACGGCAACAAGGCCAGGCACAGCAGCCAGCTCAGGGTCGAGACTGGCGGGCGTTTTTGCAGAACAATCCACACCGCCAGCACGGCAAAATACAGCGCCCAGGCAAGCCAGAGAAGGTTGAGCGAGTCAAACCACAAGAATGGCATGCTGCAACTCCCCACAATTCAGCGCACCAGCTTGCGCGCGCACCCGGCCCGGCCCGCTGCCAGCAACCGCGCTTTGGAGAGCCGCCATGGCTGCGCGCACGCTGCCGGCCGCTTAGTCGGCCTGGCCCTCTTCATGGCGCAGGCTCAGGCCGAGCGCGCCACGGCGGCGCAGCCACGGGCTGGGGCGGTAACGCTGGTCGCCGTAGACGGTTTGCATATTGAACAACACCTCCAGCACATTGCTGGCGCCGTAGCGGTCGCCCATCGCCAGTGGGCCGAGCGGGTAGCCCAGGCCCAGGGTCACGGCCAGCTCTAAATCAGCGGGCGAGCACACGCCTTGCTGGCAAATGTCGGCGGCCACATTGACAATGCCGGCCACCACCCGCTGTGTGACAAAACCACCGCTGTCGCGGATCACGCTGACCGCCTTGCCATCGCGCGCGAACAGGGCGTGGGCGGCTGTGCGCATGTCGCAGCGGGTGGCGGGGTTGGTCGCCAGCACCCGGCGCCGGGTTGCGCCGTCTTCGATCAGCATGTCGATGCCCAGCGTGCGCGCCGGGTCCAGCCGCTCCAGCACCGCCACGGTGGTGATGTCAAAGCCCAGCGGCGCAACCAGGCTCAGCGCCGTGGGGCTGGGCGAGGCGCCGGCCTCAATCTCGGCCCCCAGGTTTTTGAGCAGTTGCAGCAGCTCGCTGCGGCGCGCCGCACGCGGCGACACCCAGACCGGTGGCAGCGTCTCGCACACCGGTGCGGCCGGCTCCGCCGTGCGCTGCTGCTGCCCTTGCGGGTAGCTGTAAAAGCCCGCGCCGGTTTTCTTGCCCAGCATGCCGCCGGCCACCCGCTGCGCCGCAATCACGCTGGGGCGGTAGCGCGCCTCTTCGTAGTACTGGCGGTAGATCGACTCCATCACCGGGTGCGACACATCCAGCCCGGTCAAATCCAGCAACTCGAAAGGCCCTAGCTTGAAGCCAACTTGGTCGCGCAAAATGCTGTCGACGGTTGCGAAATCGGCAATACCCTCGCCCACAATGCGCAGCGCCTCGGTGCCGTAGGCGCGCCCCGCATGGTTGACGATGAAACCCGGCGTGTCCTGTGCCTGCACCGGGGTATGGCCCATCTGGCGGCCATAGGTGCTCAGGCCAAGGCAGACCTCGGGGTCGGTCTTCAGCCCGGCAATCACCTCCACCACCTTCATCAAGGGCACGGGATTGAAGAAGTGGTAACCGGCAAAACGCTGGGGCCGCTGCAAGGCCGCCGCAATCGCCGTCACCGACAGCGAGGATGTATTGGTCGCCAGCACCGCGTTGGCCCCCACCACCCGCTCCAAATCGGCAAACAACTGCTGCTTGGTATCGAGCCGCTCCAGCGCCGCCTCGATCACCAAATCACAGTCGTGCAAATCACCCAGTGCGGCCACGCTGTGCAAACAGGCACGGTAGGCGTGGGCCATGTCGGCGTCGATCCGGCCTTTTTCCAGCATCCGCTCCCACTGCGCAAGAATCGCCGCCTGGGCTTGGCGCGCAGCCTCTGGGTTGACATCAAAGAGCTTGACCGTGCTGCCGGCCTGGGCCGCAATCTGGGCAATGCCGCGCCCCATGGCGCCGGTGCCAACAATGCCAACGGTGGAGTAATGGGCTGTCATGTCTCGCTTTCTGTTCTGAATAAAGGGAAATTGTAGAGCCAGCGCCAGCGCCCCTCGGGGGCAAGCCCAGGGCGTGCCCGGGGATACACCAAGGGCGCGCGCGCAGGCAGGAACCTAAGATGGGCGCGCCCCCCACTACCGGAGACTTTGCCATGCACCAGCGCTACCCCACGCCCGAGCTCCAAGACCTGCCCGAAGACATCCGCACCAAACTGCTCGCCGTGCAGGAGAAAACAGGCTTCATCCCCAGCGTGTTTTTAGCCTTTGCGCGCCGCCCGGCTGAATGGCGCGCCTTCTTTGCCTACCACGACGCCTTGATGTACAAAAAAGAAGGCTCCCTCACCAAGGGTGAGCGCGAAATGATCATCACCACCACCAGCGCGGCCAACCAGTGCCTGTACTGCGTGGTGGCACACGGCGCGATTTTGCGGATCCACGAGAAAAAACCGCACATCGCCGACCAGGTCGCCGTGAACTACCGCAAGGCCGATATCAGCGCCCGCCAACGCGCCATCCTCGACTTTGCGATGAAGGTTTGCACGCAATCACACACCATCGACGAAGCCGACTTCCCGGCCCTGCATGCGCACGACCTGAGCGACGAAGACATCTGGGACATCGCCGCCATCACCGCCTTCTTTGGCATGTCCAACCGCATGTCCAACTTCTCCAGCACCCTGCCCAACCCCGAGTTCTACCTGATGGGGCGGCTGCCGCGCGACACCTAAAGGCCGCGCCACGGACAGCCGCCGCAGCCACAGCAGCAGCAGCCGCAGCAAACACTGGCGCCCATTTTTGCCCTTGAAAGGCAAATCAACAAAACAATAGCTAATATTCATTAGCTATTTTTGTTTTAACATACAAATCAACCTGAAACCCATAAAAATTATGCGCTACCAGCTATTAAATTTAAGTAATTAACCTGTTTTTTTGGAACATGCATGGGCACCGCCCCTGGTCAAGCAGTCTGCGCAGTAGCCGCGATCGGTACTTGCCGCGTTATAGGCAGAGCCCCCGAGCTTGACCCACGAGGACACTGCAATGACCACGACCGCCCCTGCAAAACTATCGCGCCGCGCCCTGATTGCGCTTGTCGTTGGCTCCATGATTGGCTCGGGCATCTTTGCCCTGCCCGCCGCCTTTGCCCAGGCCACGGGCGGCTTGGGCGCCATCATTGCGTGGCTGATTGCCGGCATGGGCATGCTGATGCTGGCCTTTGTTTTTCAAACACTGTCGCGGCGCCGGCCTGATTTGGACGCCGGCATTTACGCCTATGCACGGGCCGGTTTTGGCAACTACATGGGTTTTGCCGCAGCACTCGGGTATTGGGCCGGTTGCTGCTTGGCCGATGTTGCGTGCCTGATCCTGATCAAATCGACGCTGGGGGCCTTCTTTCCCGCCTTTGGCGACGGCACGACACTGGCCGCGCTGATCGGCGCATCGGTCGTGCTCTGGGGCGTTCACTTTCTTATTTTGCGCGGCATCAGCGAAGCCGCCGCACTCAATACGCTGGCCACGATTGCCAAAATCGTGCCCATCTTCCTCTTCATCGTGTTTGTCATGATGGGCTTCAAGGCCGATATTTTTGCGCTGAACTTCTGGGGCAGTGAGGCGCATGACATGGGCAGCCTGTTCAACCAAGTGCGCAGCACCATGCTGGTCACCGTCTTCGTGTTTGTCGGCATCGAAGGCGCCAGCGTCTACTCGCGCTACGCCAAGGACCGCAACGACGTGGGCATTGCCACGGTGCTGGGGTTTTTGGGCGTCTTGTGCTTGTTGGTACTGATCACGATGCTGTCTTACGGCGTGCTGCTGCGCCCGGATTTGGCCGCCCTGCGCACACCGTCCATGGCCGGCGTATTAGAGGCCGTGGTGGGGCCGTGGGGC
>JAYVXE010000330.1:0-4407 GCA_043785395.1 Burkholderiaceae bacterium
CGGCAAACCAAGGGCTTGCGCGGCCTGGAACACCTGCTCGGTCTCGGCCAGCGAGAACGCGATGTGCTCACAAAACACATCAACCGCGTCGACCAGCCCCTCGGCGGCCAGCGCGGGCAGCATCTCGCCGCAGACCAAGTCAATGTAGTCCTGGCTGCGCCCTGCGTACTCGGGGGGCAAGGCATGGGCGCCAAGGAAGGTGGTGCGCACGGTGACGCCATAGGCCTGGCCCAGGCGACGGGCCACGCGCAGTTGTTTGCGTTCATGCGCCAATGCCAGGCCGTAGCCGGACTTGATCTCAACGGCGCACACACCTTCGGCCAGCAAAGCCTCCAGGCGCGGCGCGGCGCTGGCAAACAAGTCGTCCTCGCTCGCCGCACGCGTCGCCTGCACGCTAGAGACAATGCCGCCGCCCGCTTGGGCCACCTCGGCATAACTGGCACCGGCCAGGCGCATGGCAAATTCATTCGCGCGTTGGCCGCCGTAGACCAGGTGGGTGTGGCAGTCCACCAGCCCCGGCGTGATCAGCGCACCGCCGCAGTCGTGGTGCGGCAAGGTGGCAAACGCGCCGGGCAAGGCGGCCATGTCCCCGGCCCAGGCGATATGGCCCTGCACCACCACCATCGCCCACGCAGCAGCGCTGCGCGGGCCGCAGGTGTTGTCGGCCAGTGCACCGGGCAAGGGAGACAGTGTGTGCCACACACCATCGGCGCTGGGCAAGGTGTGGGCGGAGTTAAAGGACATGGGTATCAGCACCTGGTTGAAATCCATAAAAAGCTATCAAATTCATAGCATATAACGCTTGATTAATATGAGCTACAGCCCTATTTCTCTTAAATTTACAAAGGGTAAAGCCGCAGCACCACCAAAGCGGCACCGGGGCTCTGCGGTACCACGCACCAGCTTTGCGCCCGGCCCTGCCACCAAGCACCGGTGCCGGCCGTGCAGACCAGCGATTGCCCGTTGCTGCTGTTGCCGTTGCTGTTGCTGTTGCTGTTGCTGTTGCTGTTGCCGTTGCTGTCGCTGTCGCCATCGCTGATCTGCCACGCGCCGCCTTGCGCCAACAGCAAACCGCTTTCAGCCGGAGCGATATCCCCGGCGGCGCGCAGCACCTGCACCTCGGCCCTGAGCTTGGCACGCCGGGTCATCACGTTGAAGTCGGTGCACATCCCATCAAGTGGCGCACAGTCCAGCGCCACGTCCCCCGCAAACGGGAACGGGGCCAGCGGTGTGTCGAGCCGGTGATCCACGCCATCCCCCCGCAAGTGCACGCCGTCACCGTCGAGCAGCATGATCACCCTGTCCACCCCGGGAAATGCCGAGAACGGCCCGGCCGCGTCAATGGTGGCAATACTCACCCGCCAATCAAAGCAGTCCATGCCCGCGCCGGGTGGCTGGCAGACGATCTCACGCGTCGTGCCGCCGCCGTTTTTCCACGGCGTGGCGGTCAACGCGTCGATGGCAAAGCGCTGCACCATGGCCGCCATGCTCACTTCAGCATCGGCAAGTGCAGCCCCTGCTTCTTGGCCGTGGCGATGGCGATCTCGTAGCCCGCATCGGCATGGCGCATGACGCCCGAGCCGCTGTCGTTGACCAGCACGCGGGCCAGGCGTTCGGCGGCGGCATCCGTGCCGTCGGCCACGATCACCATGCCGGAGTGCTGCGAATAACCCATACCGACGCCGCCGCCGTGGTGCAGGCTGACCCATGTCGCGCCGCCTGCGGTGTTGAGCAAAGCGTTCAGCAGCGGCCAGTCGGAGACCGCATCGGTGCCGTCCTTCATGCTTTCGGTCTCGCGGTTCGGGCTGGCCACCGAGCCGGTGTCGAGGTGGTCGCGGCCAATCACAATCGGCGCTTTGAGCTCACCGGTGCGCACCATCTCATTGAAGGCCAGGCCCGCAATGTGGCGCTCGCCCAGGCCGAGCCAGCAGATGCGTGCGGGCAGGCCCTGAAAAGCGATCCGTTCACGCGCCATGTCGAGCCAGCGGTGGGTGTGGTGGTTGTCGGGGAACAGCTCTTTGATCTTGGCGTCGGTCTTGTAGATGTCCTCCGGGTCGCCCGACAAGGCGACCCAGCGGAACGGGCCCTTGCCTTCGCAGAACATGGGGCGGATGTAGGCGGGCACAAAGCCGGGGAAGTCAAACGCCTTCTTCACGCCCGCGTCAAACGCCACCTGGCGGATGTTGTTGCCGTAGTCCACCGTGGGGATGCCCATGGCCTGGAAGTCGAGCATGGCTTGCACGTGCACGGCGCAGCTTTGGGCGGCGGCGGCGGTGAGTGCGGCGTGTTGGTCCGGGGCTTTTTGCGCGGCCTTCCAGTCGGCCACATTCCAGCCGGTGGGCAGGTAGCCGTTGACAAGGTCGTGGGCCGAGGTCTGGTCGGTCACCAGGTCGGGTTTGATGCTGCCCGCTTTGGCGCGGCGCACCAGTTCGGGCAGCACCTCGGCGGCGTTGCCCAGCAGGGCGATGGACACGGCTTCCTTGGCGGCGCAATGCTGCTGGATGAGTTCCAGCGCATGGTCGATGTCGCGGGCCTGCTTGTCCACGTAGCGGGTGCGCAGCCGAAAGTCGATGCTGCTTTGCTGGCACTCGATGTTCAGCGACACGGCCCCGGCCAAGGTGGCGGCCAGGGGCTGCGCGCCGCCCATGCCGCCCAGGCCGGCGGTCAAGATCCATTTGCCGGCCCAGCTGTTGTTGTAGTGCTGTTTGCCGGCCTCAACGAAGGTCTCGAAGGTGCCCTGCACGATGCCTTGGCTGCCGATGTAGATCCAGCTGCCAGCGGTCATCTGGCCGTACATGAACAGGCCTTTGCGGTCGAGCTCGTTGAAGTGCTCCCACGTGGCCCATTGGGGCACCAGGTTGGAGTTGGCGATCAGCACACGCGGCGCGTTGGCATGGGTTTTGAACACCCCCACCGGCTTGCCGCTTTGCACCAGCAGGGTTTCGTCGTCGTTCAGCTCACGCAAGCTGGCCAAGATTTGGTCAAAACACTCCCAGTTGCGCGCCGCCCGGCCAATGCCGCCGTAGACCACCAGGTTCTTCGGGTCTTCGGCCACCTCCGGGTCCAGGTTGTTTTGCAGCATGCGGTAGGCGGCCTCGGTGAGCCAGCTCTTGCAGTGCAACTGGCTGCCGCGCGGGGCGCGGATTTCGCGGCTGGCGTCAAAGCGGGTATTCAACGCGGGAATAGGGTTGGTGGTCATGGTGACTCCTTTCAAAAAAATTCAAAAAAGATGTTCGAAAAATATTCGATACACGTAAAAAAATAAGCATGGATGGGGTTTGCAAAAAACCCAAGACCGAAAAACCTTTCTCACACAATTTTTCAAATTCAGCCTGGAATAGAAATATGTTTGACAGGTAAAGACCGGTCTTTTCTTATTTTAAAAAATCGCCGCAAGTGGTATTTTTCAACCACGGCCATCTGGAATGGAAGCAAGAAGCCGCATGAAAAAATGAAAGGGAGGAGGCGACAGGATGCCGCCCCCGCAAAAAATGGCTTCAAGCGACTTCAAACCGGCTTAAAACTGCTTTTTAACCCTGGTTCCACCGATTTCGGCCAGGGTGGTCAGTGGAATCTCCTTGTCCTTGACGAAGAGCCAGTAAATGATCGACATACCGACCACCCAGACCACGCCGCCATACAGTGCGGGCCGGGACGCTTCGGTAACGCCGAGCAGCACAATGGTCATCACCAAAAAGCCGATGGCGGCCAGTGGTGCCACTGGCCACCATGGAATCGGGAATTTCAGCGTTTGCACGGTTTCTTTCGACATTTTTCTGCGCATGCAGTAATGCGACAGCAAAATCATCAACCAGACCCAGACGGTCGCGAAAGTCGCCATGGCCGCCACCAAGAAGAACAGGCCGTCAGGGTAGAACTTATGCGCCACCACGCCGGCCAGCATCGCCCCCAGCATGACAATGACCGGGATGACGGGCACACCCGCCTTGGACACGGTGCCGAGCGCCTTGGGCGCATGTTTGTGTTTGGCCAGGCCATACATCATTCGGGCCGCACCAAACAAATCGCTGTTGATCGCCGAGACGGCTGCGGTGATGACCACCACATTCAGAATTTGGGCGGCCGAGGACACCCCGATGCTGCCGAATATCTGCACCAGCGGACTGCTGGCACCGGTGATTTCGTTCCATGGGTAAATGGACATCAGCACAAACATCGTGCCCACGTAGAAAATCAGGACACGCGACGGCACACTGTTAATGGCCCGTGGCAGATTCTTCTCGGGGTCCTGTGCCTCGGCCGCCGTCAGGCCGCTGATCTCGATACCTCCAAAAGCGAACATCACCACAGCGAAGGCCGACACGAAACCCACCAAGCCATTGGGAAACCAGCCGCCGTGCGACCAGAGGTTGGAGATTCCGGTGGCGGCATTCCTGACCACAGAGC
>JAYVXE010000331.1:0-4369 GCA_043785395.1 Burkholderiaceae bacterium
ATAAGCGCGGCACAAGGCTGCATGAACAATATTAAATCCATAGCTTGCAGCGCTCTATTTATATGAGTTTCAATACTATTTGTATTTAAAACTATTTAAATACATGCGCTAGCAGCACTTAAAATAATAGCATCGACACAGACAGGCAAACAGGCAAACAAACATTTTTGTGCACCTGCGGGCAGGGCTTACTCCGCCGCCCAACCCGCATCCGCCAAGGCCCGCGCCCAGGCTGCGGCGAACAGCAAAATCGCCGACGACACATAAAACCACATCAGCACCGCCACCAGCGAGCCCGCCGCTCCGTAGGCCGAGACAATCGGCGCGCCCGACAAATAACGGGCCAGTGCATGGCGCACCAGGCTGAACAGCACCGCCCCCACCACAGCGCCCCAGGCCAGGTAACGCAGGGCGGGCTTGGGGCCGCTGCTCAGGCGCATCAGGCCGATGAAAAGCGCCGCACAAAAAACAAAAGCCGCCAACTCATTGACCCAGGGCAGCACAGCGCCGAACCGGGTCGAAGCCTCCAGCCACGGCAAAATCCAGCCCATGGCGATGCTCAGCAACAGCGAGCCCAGCAGCAAAAAACCGACAACCACGATGTAGAGCAGGCCGCGCAGGTGTAGCAGCACACTGTTCCACCAAGGCAGACTGGGCATGCCCAGACGGTCTTGCCGCCACAGCCGCTCAAAGGCCGACAGCAGCTCGGCAAAAACGCCCACAGCGCCCGAGGCAAAGACGGCAAAAGCCAGCAACGATGTGCCGCCTCCGTCCACCGGCGTAAAGGCATGGGCCAGCGCTTGCTGCACCACCTCAGCGGCTTGCGCGCCCATGCCCGCGTGCACCCGGCCCAACAGGTTGTGCTGTAGCGCCGTGGTGTCCAGCCATTGACCCAGCACCAGCACCAATAAAACCAACAACGGCGCCAGGCTCAGGATGCCGTAAAACGACATCGCCGCGCTCATGCGCAAACCGTCAGCGTCCCGCCACAGGGTGAGCGCGCGCAGCACCGGGCGCAGCGGTGCCCGCGCGCGTGCGCCGAGCCAGGCCGCGTGCAGCACAGACAGCCACTGTCGCAGCTGAGCGGGGAGAGGGGTTTTGAGAGGCAGCATGCGGGGCTCCAGCCGGATCAAGGCAGGGCGAAAAGAGTCGGGGATTGAATATTTCGGGTATCGGGCATCGGGTATCGGGCAGCTCGGACAGCAGACAACGCAGGGCGCGCTGAACGCCCAGGCCCGGCGCGCACTCTTTTTACACCTTTGCGCGCTTGCGCAGAGGGCCAAAGCCAGCGCGGCTATAAGTTCGGTGCCAGCAGGCGCTGCAAATCCTGTAGCGCCACGCCGCGCCGCTGGGCCAGATCCTGCAGCTGGTCTTCAGCGATTTTGCCGACGTTGAAGTAGGTGCTGTCAGGGTGGCCAATGTAGAAGCCGCTGACACTCGCCGCCGGCATCATGGCCAGGCTTTCGGTCAGGCCCATGTCGATGTCCCCACACTGCAACACCTCAAACATCGCTTCTTTGGCGCTGTGGTCGGGGCAGGCGGGGTAGCCGGGCGCGGGGCGGATGCCGCTGTATTTTTCAGCCACCAGCTCGGCAACACTGAACGCTTCCTGCGGCGCCGTGCCCCACAGGTCGGTGCGCACGCGGTGGTGCAGGCATTCGGCAAAGGCTTCGGCCAGCCGGTCGGCGATGGCCTTGAACATGATGCTGGCGTAGTCGTCCAGCTCAGCCATGAACTGCGCCTCTTTCTTCTCGGCCCCGATGCCTGCGGTGACGGCAAACATGCCGGCGTAGTCGGCAATGCCGCTGGATTGGGGTGCGACAAAGTCGGCCAGGCAGCGGCTCGGGCGCATGACGCCTTCAACCGCCTGTTTCTCGGTCTGCTGGCGCAGGCCGTACCAGGTCAGCGCCACGTCGGTGCGGCTCTCGTCGGTGTACAGCACGATGTCGTCGTCGTTGACCGTGTTGGCCGGGTACAGGCCGATCACACCGTTGGCAGTGAGCCAGCGGCCTTCGACCACCCGCTTGAGCATGGCCTGCGCATCGGCAAACACGCGGCTCGCCTCCACGCCCACCACCGCGTCGGTGAGGATGGCGGGGTACGGCCCGGCCAGGTCCCAGGTCTGGAAGAACGGGCCCCAGTCGATGTAGCGGGCCAGCTCGGTCAGGTCGAAATTCTTGAACACGCGCCGACCGATGAACTTGGGCTTTTTCGGCTGGTAGCCCGTCCAGTCGATCGGCGTTTTATTGGCCCGGCATTTGGCCAGCGGCCAGAGCGGGATTTGTTTCTTGTTGGCGTGCTGCAAGCGCACCTTGTCGTAGTCGGCGTTCAGCTCGGCGATGAAGGCCCCCGCGCCGTCGCCCAGCAGGCTTTGCGCCACGCCCACGCTGCGGGACGCATCGGGCACATACACCACGGGGCCGTCGTAGTGGTGCGCGATCTTCACCGCCGTGTGCACCCGGCTGGTGGTCGCGCCGCCAATCATCAGCGGGATTTTCTTGCTGCGGAAGTGCTCGTCCTTCTGCATCTCAGCGGCCACGTACTGCATCTCTTCCAGGCTCGGGGTGATCAGGCCAGAGAGACCGACGATGTCCGCGCCTTCCGCCTTGGCACGCGCCAAAATCTCGTGGCAAGGCACCATCACACCCATGTTCACCACCTCGAAGTTGTTGCACTGCAAGACCACGGTGACGATGTTCTTGCCAATGTCGTGCACGTCGCCCTTGACGGTGGCGATGATGATCTTGCCCTTGGTCCGCACGTCGCGCCCGGCGGCTTCGTCCTGGCGTTTTTCTTCCTCGATGTAGGGAATCAGATGCGCCACGGCAGACTTCATCACGCGCGCACTTTTCACCACCTGCGGCAAGAACATCTTGCCCTGGCCAAACAGGTCGCCCACCACACTCATACCCGCCATCAGCGGGCCTTCGATCACATGCAGCGGGCGCCCGCCCTTGGCCAAAATCGCTTGGTAGGCCTCCTCGGTGTCGGGCACGATGAAGTCGGTGATGCCGTGCACCATGGCATGGCTCAGGCGCTGCTCGACCGCCACCGGCGCCTCGGGGGTGCCGCGCCATTCAAGCTTTTTGCTCTCGTCCTTGGCGCCACTCTTGGCGGTTTCGGCAATCTCGACCAGGCGTTCGCCGGCGTCCGGGCGGCGGTTCAGCACCACGTCTTCCACCCGCTGGCGCAGCTCGGGCTCCAGGTCGTCGTACACACCCACCATGCCTGCGTTGACGATGCCCATGTCCATACCGGCTTTGATGGCGTGGTACAGGAACACGGTGTGGATCGCCTCGCGCACCGGGTCGTTGCCGCGAAAGCTAAAGCTGACATTGCTGACGCCGCCCGAGACCTTGGCGCCGGGCAGGTTTTGCTTGATCCAGCGCACCGCGTTGATGAAGTCGACCGCGTAGTTGTTGTGCTCCTCGATGCCGGTGGCGACCGCAAAGATGTTCGGGTCGAAGATGATGTCCTCGGGCGGAAAGCCCACCTCGTCCACCAGGATGCGGTAGGCGCGTTCGCAAATCTCGATCTTGCGGGCGTAGGTGTCGGCTTGGCCTTTTTCGTCAAACGCCATCACCACGGCAGCCGCGCCATAACGCCGCACCAGACGGGCCTGGTGTTTGAACTGCTCCACGCCCTCCTTCATGCTGATCGAGTTGACGATACCCTTGCCCTGATGCAGCGCAGCCCCGCCTCGATCACCTCCCACTTCGAGCTGTCCACCATGATCGGCACGCGCGCAATATCGGGCTCGCTGGCAATCAGGTTCAAGAAACGCACCATCGCAGCCCGGCTGTCGAGCATGGCCTCGTCCATGTTGATGTCGATCACCTGCGCGCCGCTCTCCACCTGCTGGCGCGCAACCGACAAGGCGCGGTCGTACTCACCGTTCAAAATCATCCGGGCAAAGGCCTTGGAGCCGGTGACATTGGTGCGCTCGCCGATGTTGACGAACAAAGAGCCAGCGCCAATCAACACCGGCTCTAAGCCGGCCAAGCGCATCGGGGGGAGATCAAGAATTTGCGACAGCGGCATACAACTCACCTGTAAAGGAGGACTTACGCAAAATTGCCCTGGCCAGGCCTTTTTCCGCAGACAGTACATCCAGTACGGCCAGGGAAAAAGGACGACGCCAGGGCAGTTTTGCGTAAGTCCTCAAAAAACGGAAGGCAAAAAACGAAAAGCCTCAGGTGAGCGCCGTTGCCGATCCGAGGGCCGCGTCTTTGGGCGCGATGGCGCTCACGCCAAACGCCACGGGCAAAAAAAAGCACCCCTTTTGGGATGCTTTTTTAGGTCTGGCGGAAACGGAGGGATTCGAACCCTCGATGGGGCTCTACACCCCATACTCCCTTAGCAGGGGAGC
>JAYVXE010000332.1:0-4336 GCA_043785395.1 Burkholderiaceae bacterium
GTCAACCAAAGCGGGCTCAGCATGGGGGGCGCGGGTTCTGTGCGAGGGCGCTCATGTCAGAGCGGGGCAAAACCATGCTGGGCCAAAATCGCCTGTCCCGCCACACTGCGCACGAACTGGATGAACTGCTGGCCAAGCCCTGGGTTGGGGCTGTTGGCGAGTTGGGCCAGTGGGTAGCCCAGCTTGGGGGTGGCAACGGTGAAGGCGATGCGCGTGCTGTTGGCTTCGCTCAGGGCGTCGCTGCGGTAGACCAAGCCGGCATCGACCTCGCCCCGTGCCACATAGCGCAGCACCTGGCGCACGTTGGTGGCGAAGACCCAGCGCGTTTGCAAGGCCGCGCTGAGCCCCGCTTGCTGCACGGCCTGTTGGGCGTAGCGGCCGGCGGGCACGCTGCCAGGGCTGCCGCTGGCGATGCGCAGGTAGGCGTTTTGGGTCAGGTCGTGCAGCGATTGAGGGGTGTGCATGGCGGCCATGGGGACGATGACAACCAGCGCATTATGGGTAAAGTTTTGGCGTGAACCCGGCGCCAAAAGCCCAGCCCTGGCGGCGCGCTCCATGGTGTCTTGGTCGGCGGTTGCCAGCACATCAACCGGCGCGCCTTGCTGGATTTGCGCCAGCAAGGTCCCGGAGGCGGCAAAGTTAAAGCGAACGCTGCTACCCGGCTGGCTTTGCACAAAGGCCTGGCCGATGGCTTGAAAAGCCTGGGTCAGGCTGGACGCGGCCGAGACCAGCAGTTCTTGTGCCTGTGCTGGCGTGCCCAGCAAAAGCCCGATGAAGGCGGTGAAGACGGTGAGGAGGCGCGGCGCGCAGAGCTGCGGGCGGAAAGTTGTCATAAAGAGGCGAGAGCCCGGTGCGGGGTAGGCCCATCGTTGTGGCCCGGTGCAAGCAGGCCGCTTGCGGGCGCAAGTGTGGATGGATGGGTGGGTGGATGGGCGGTGGAGAAATTTTGGAGACTTGCGTAAAACCGCCTGGCCAGGGTAAATTTTCGTAAACCCTAAGTATGCCGAATTTACGGGGAAAAACTTGCGCTGCCCTAGGCGCATGGCATTGGGCGGGTCTGTGGTTTTGCTGCGGTATGGCTGCGGTATGCTGCGATATGTTGCAATTGAAGCGCTATGGTGACGCTGAATCTGCGCTACGCTTTGAGCAGCTTAACCAGGACGTAGGCGGATGCATGGTAGTCAATGAACGGTTTCGGTCTTTTGTGTATGGGGTTTTGCTGGCATGGGGGGTGGGCTGGCTGTTGCACATCGGGAAAGATATTTTTATCCCCATTATTTTCAGTATCTTGGTGAGCTTTGTGATTGTGGGGCTGAGCCGATTTTTAGAACAAATTCCCTGGCTGGGTTTGCATTTGCCGATGCGGCTGCGCTATACCGCAGCCGCGTTGGTGATTGCTGGCGTGTTATTGGGCGTGGTTTACCTGTTATTTGCAAATATTGGACGGCTGGTTGCCCTGGCACCGCAATACCAAAATTCCTTGCTTGGCAATATCCAAGAGGTGGCCGTGCGCTTGGGCGTAGAGTCGGCGCCGACCTGGACTTCACTGCGCCAGCAGTTCTTGGCCCAGGTAAGCCTTCAAAAGCTGATTGGCGCGACCCTGGGCTCGGTCTTGTCCATCATCGCCAGCCTGATTGTGGTGTTTTTGTATGTGGCATTTTTGATGGTCGAGCAACGCTCGTTTGCCGCCAAAATCTCCAGGCTTTCGGACGATCCGCAAGGCGAGGTCTTCATCCGCCAAATCATCACCAATATCAATGAAAAAATCGGCACATATCTGGCCTTGAAGACTTTCCTCAGCGTGTTACTAGGCCTTTTGAGCTGGGCCATCATGGCATTTTTAGGTATGGAATTCGCGGTATTTTGGGGCGTTTTGATAGCCTTGCTGAACTACGTTCCCTACATCGGTTCTTTTTTGAGTTTGTTTTTGCCCGCGCTGTTCGCCGTGGTGCAGTTTGGTGCTTTGAGCCCGGTTCTGGCGGTGATGTTGCCACTGGCCCTGTTGCAGTTTTTTAATGGTAACTTTCTGGACCCTTATCTGATGGGCAATTCACTGAACTTGAGCCCATTCGTTATTCTGGTCAGCCTGACAGTGTGGTCGGCGCTCTGGGGTATTTCTGGCGCATTTTTGGCCGTGCCGATCACCGCCGTCATGGTGATGGTGTTTGCGGAGTTCAAGGGCACCCGAGCGGTTGCGGTCTTGCTGTCGCGCAATGGTCAGATTTGAGGGCATCGGCGGGCAGCTGCCCTCACGCATGCCGATGCGTTCGGCGCTCTAAAACGCCAGCGCCAGCAGCCCGGCACGGGCCGCTGGCGACGGCTTTAGGCGGGCTGCATCACCTTGGCGATGGCGGCGCACACGTAGTCGACGTTTTTGCTGTTAAGGGCGGCCACGCACATGCGGCCGCTGTCGGTGCCGTAGATGCCGAATTCACTGCGCAGGCGGTGCATTTGCGCCTTGTCCAGACCTGAGTAGCTGAACATGCCGATTTGGCGGGTGATGAAGGACATGTCTTGTTGGACGCCTGCTGCTTGCAGGCCGTCAACCAGCTTTTGGCGTACCGCCTTGATGCGCACACGCATGGCGCTCAGCTCTTGTTCCCAGAGCGCACGCAGTGCCGGGTCGTTCAGCACGGAGGCGACCACCGCGCCGCCATGGGTTGGCGGGTTGGAGTAGTTGGTGCGGATGACGACCTTGAGCTGGCTCAGCACCCGGGAAGCTTCTTCTTGGCTTTGGCACAGCACTGACAGGGCGCCCACGCGCTCACCGTAGAGGCTGAAGCTCTTGGAAAACGAGGTCGAGACCAAGAAGTCCAGGCCGCTGGCCACAAATTGGCGAATCACGGCACCGTCTTCGCTGATGCCATGGCCAAAGCCTTGGTAGGCGAGGTCGAGGAAGGGGGTCAGGTGGCGCGCCTTGATCAGCGCAATCACCTGCTCCCACTGGGCCGGGTTGAGGTCGTAGCCGGTCGGGTTGTGGCAGCAGGCGTGCAACACCACGATGGTGGCGGGCGCTGCTGCGTTCAGGCTGGCCAGCATGCCGTCAAAGTCAATGCCGCGCCGTGCTGCGTCGTAGTAGGTGTAGCTGTTGACTTGAAAGCCGGCGTTGGTGAACAAAGCCCGGTGGTTTTCCCAGCTTGGATCGGAGATCAGCACGCTTGCGTTGGGGCTTATTTTTTTCAAAAAATCGGCACCAATCTTCAGGCCACCGGTGCCGCCAATGGCTTGCACGGTAGCGATCCGGCCGGATTGGACGGGCTCGCTGTCGGCCCCAAACACCAGGGTTTTGACGGCGCTGTCGTAGGCGGCGATGCCGTCGATCGGCAGGTAGCCACGGGGCTTGGGCTTTTCCATGAGTTTTTGTTCGGCGGCCTGCACGCATTGCAGCAGCGGTAGCTGGCCGTTGTCATCGCTGTAAACACCGACGCCGAGGTTGACTTTATGGGGGTTGGTGTCGGCGGCGAATTGCTCGTTGAGGCCCAGGATCGGGTCGCGTGGGGCCATTTCGACGGTGGTAAACAGAGACATTGCAAAAGTCCTTTGGAGCTGTAGATGTAGTGCGCTGGCGGCAAAAGCTGTAAGCCTGATACGTTAGGCTTGCTGCCTGCCCGCGATTTTAGCGGGCGTCTTTTTAAGGACTTACGCAAAATTGTCCGGGCTAGGCATTTTTCCGCAGACAGTACTCCCAGTACGGCAAGGAAAAAAAACGACGCCAGGGCGGTTTTGCGTAAGTCCTATTTTTGAACAAGTGGTGTGCCATGCCCCAAGCGAGCCAAGACCTGCGTACAGCGGCGGCGGATGTCCCGAGCGAGGCGTCGGCGCCCGCCGGTGAATTCGTCAATTTTCCCGATTCACCGTTTCAGCTCTACCAGCCGTACCCGCCTGCGGGCGACCAGCCGAGCGCCATTGCGCAGTTGGTGGCCGGGGTGCGCGACGGCGAGGTGTTCCAAACCTTGCTTGGCGTCACCGGCTCGGGCAAGACCTTCACGATGGCCAATGTGATTGCGCAGTTGGGCCGGCCAGCGATTGTGTTTGCGCCCAACAAGACCTTGGCGGCCCAGCTCTACAGCGAGTTTCGTGAATTTTTTCCGAACAATGCAGTCGAGTATTTCGTCAGCTACTACGACTACTACCAGCCCGAGGCCTATGTGCCGCAGCGCGATTTGTTCATCGAGAAAGACTCTGCCATCAATGAGCATATTGAGCAGATGCGCCTGTCTTGTACCAAGAGTGTGATGGAGCGGCGCGATGTGGTGATCGTCGCCTCGGTCTCGGCAATCTACGGCATTGGCGAGCCCGAGAGCTACCACCGGATGGTGATGACGCTGCGCAGCGG
>JAYVXE010000333.1:0-4316 GCA_043785395.1 Burkholderiaceae bacterium
CTGTGAACGCCGATCCGGCTGAGCTGGAAAAATTCTCCGCGCTGGCGCACCGTTGGTGGGATGAGGACGGTGAATTCCGCCCCCTGCACCAAATCAACCCGCTGCGCCTGGAATGGATCAAGCACTTGTCGCCACTGGCCGGACGCGATGTCGTTGACATCGGCTGTGGTGGCGGCATCTTGTCCGACGCGATGGCTCGCCAAGGCGCGAACGTCCTGGGCATCGACCTTGCCTCCAAAGCCCTGCGGGTGGCACGCCTGCACGCGCTGGATGCCCAAACAAACAATGTTCAATACCGCGAAATCAGCGCAGAAGCCTTGGCCGCCGAGAGCCCGGCACAGTTTGACACCGTCACCTGCATGGAAATGCTGGAGCACGTGCCCGACCCCGCCTCCGTCGTCAAAGCCTGCGCAGAGCTGGTAAAACCCGGCGGCTGGGTGTTTCTCTCCACCCTTAACCGCAGCACCAAAGCCTTCCTGTTTGCCATCGTCGGCGCGGAATACCTGCTCAAACTGCTGCCTCGCGGCACCCATGAATACGCCAAGATGATTCGCCCGAGCGAATTGGCCGCCTATGCGCGCGCAGCCGGACTCGAGCTGCAACAAACCCGAGGCCTAGAGCACAACCCGCTGACCCAGCGCTACTGGCTGAGCGCCAACACCAGCGTGAATTACCTGTTTGCGCTGCAAAAACCACTGGCAACAGCATGAGGCCAGCCACCGCATCTGCTTTTAAAAACATTCAAGCCGTTTTATTCGACCTCGACGGAACCTTGATCGACAGTGCGCCCGATCTCGGCGCTGCCGCCAACAAAATGCGCCGCGACCGCGGCCTAGCGCCACTGCCGCAAGAGCGTTACCGCCCATTGGTGGGCATAGGCGCGCGCGGCATGATTGGCGAAGCCTTGGGCATGGGGCCGGAACACCCGGATTTTTCCGCTTTGCGCGAAGAATTTTTTACCAACTACGAGGCCTGTATGACCGAGCAAACGCAGGCCTTTGCCGGTGTTGCAAGCCTGGTAGAAACGTTGCGGGCACGCGGCCTGCAATGGGCAGTCGTGACAAATAAGTCCGAGCGCTTTGCCCTACCCCTGACCCGCGCCATGCCCTTGTTTGCAACCGTGGGCACGGTGGTGGGCGGTGACACCACAGCCCATGCCAAACCGCATCCAGCCCCTTTGCTGGAAGCCGCTCAGCGCTTGGCGCGCGCGCCCAGCCAGTGCCTGTATGTAGGGGACGACGAACGCGACATCGTGGCCGGACTGGCTGCGGGCATGGCCACCGTGGCAGTCAGCTATGGCTACCACGGCGCCAACACTGACCCCAACACATGGGGCGCGCATGCCGTCATCCACATGCCCCTTGATCTTTTGCGATTGCTCGATAGCGTCTAGAATAGCAAGCTTGGGGCTGCATTGGTTTCGACGTGGGTTCGGACGCGGTGTGGTGCATGTCGAGCTCAGTGCGCTCGTAAATCAGACTGAAACAAACTAACTGCAAACGACGAACGTTTCGCACTCGCCGCTTAATTGCCGGTGAGCTTTGCAACAGCAGGCCTATGGGCTGGGCAAGGGGTCTTTAGCGCAAGCAAGAGGCTCCCGGCTGCAAAGATCATTTCATAGGCTGGCTCCAGGTCGGGTACCTTGGCTTGGGGCAAGAAAATAGGGTGCTGGCGTTCTGTGTAGCGTGCGACTGCGCGACCCAGAAGGCGAGACTTAAATCAGACCGCTAAACATGTAGATCTGCCCGAAGAAGGCTTGCGGACGGGGGTTCAAATCCCCCCAGCTCCACCACCATAACGTCCAAGGCCGTTCGCTGGCATCCAGTGAACGGCCTTTTTCTTTGTGAGATCAATAGCTTGCGTCCATATTCGTCTATTGCCGTGCGCTGACAGCCAAGGCAAGGCGGGGGAACAAACGGGGGAATAAATCACAAAAGCCGTAGACTGGCGCCTGTTGTTCCCCCGTTTCCCTATGGGGGAGCTGTTCCCCCATGTTGACCGATGCGCACTGCAAAAATGCCAGTTGTTCCCCCGGTGCCAAGCGTGAGCGCCTGGCTGATTCGGGTGGGTTGTACCTGGAGGTGAGCCCTGCCGGGTCGAAGCGGTGGTTCTGGAAGTACCGCAAGGATGGGAAAGAGGGGCGGATCGCCCTGGGCAGTTATCCAGCCGTGGGCCTGACTGCCGCCCGCAAAGCCCGAGACGCGGCCAAGCTGCAGAAAGCCGAGGGGCGCGATCCGGTGCAGGTGCGTAAGGCTGGAAAGCTCTTGGGGGCCAGCACCAGCGGGGACACCTTCAAGGCCGTTGCCCTGGATTGGTACTCCAAACAAGCCCCCCAGTGGAGCCCCAGCCATGCCGAGCGCTCCCTGCGCCAGTTGGAGCGTGACCTGTTCCCGTGGATTGGTGACCGCCCCATGGCCGGCATCCTGCCCCTGGAACTGCTGGCCGCGTTGCACAAGGTGGAGGAACGTGGGGCGGTGGAGACTGCCGACCGAGTGCTGATGCTTGCGCGGCAGATATGGGACTACTGGTTGCCCACCGCCGACGTGCAGCAACGCAATATTGCCGACGGGCTGAAAACCCGGCTGACACCCTACCGGGGCAAAACCTTTGCCGCCATCGTGGAGCCTGCCCGCATGGGTGAGCTGCTGCGGGCCATGCACGTCTACAAAGGCGGGCACACCGTGCGCACCGCCTTGCTGCTGGCCCCCTTGCTGTACCAGCGCCCCGGCAACCTGCGGGAAATGGAGTGGGCAGAGATCGACCTGGACGCCGCGTTATGGACCATCCCCAGCATGAAGATGAAGCGCACCAAGCTGGAGAAAGAGCAGGGCGACCCCCACACCGTGCCGCTGCCCACCCAAGCGGTGGCACTGCTGCGCAACCTGCACCCCCTGACCGGGCACGGGCGCTACGTTTTCCCTGGTGAACGCAGCCATGACCGGCCCATGTCCGATAACTCGGTGCGCAGTGCCCTGTACGCCCTGGGCTTTGGCAAGGAGCAGAGCTGGCACGGGTTTCGGGCTACTGCCCGCACCATGCTGGTGGACCAGCTCGACCTTGACCCCCTGGCCATCGAGGCCAACCTGGCTCACGCCGTGAAGGATGCCAACGGGCGCAGCTACAACCGCACGCAGTACCTGGCCAAGCGATTCGACCAGGTGCAGCAGTGGGCGGACTACCTGGACAAGCTGCGCCGGGGTGCCGACGTGATCGACCTGCCCCGGCGCAGCGCCTGAGCCCCCGCACCAGGCCAGCCCCAAGCCCCCACCACCAGCCGCCTACGGGCGGTTTTTTCATGGGCGCGGGGCGTGTGCGGGATGGTTTGTAAATTGACTTGGGCACTATTCCCGGCAAAAGTGCGGGGGCAGCGGGGGCAAAACAAGAAAACTGAGCATCCATGCGGGTTTGCGGCGGATAGGACTGCGGGGGCAATGCGGGGGCATTACGGGGGCAGTGCGGGGGCAAAGGAGAAAGAATTCATATAGTGAAATAAAAACACTCTTTCTTATGTATTTGTTCCTTGTTCCATGCCTTCCATTTTGTTTGGTTCGTTGGTTTTGAGCCCCTGCCCATGCTGACCACCAGCCCCGGGCCGTGCTGCTGCCTGTCTGGAGCTGCACGCACGTTGCTGGAATTGGCCGCGAAGGTTGTCCCCTGTGCCAGCCCCCAGCGGCGACGGGGCATGTGGATAACTTTCTGTGCTGCGTTGTCTGCTTTATTGCTGAAAAAATGGGCAGTGTGGATAAGGTTTGCAAGCCCATGATTCCATTGGCTTATTTCCTAAATGAGTACAAAACTATTAACAATTTCTACTTTATGCAACTGTTGTTATTTTAAATATGAGTACGTAAACAAGGTATCCGTATTCATCCGGGAACGCTACCGCTACACTTGCGAAATGAAGACACCAATCACTGACACAACCATGGGCCCCGATGAATTCGCCGCTGCCCTTGCCGCGCTGGGCTGGAAACAATCCGACTTTTGCCGTAAAGCAGGGGTGACAAAACAGACCCCATCCCGCTGGGCAACGGGGCATACACCCGTACCCGCGTGGGTGCCTGCGTACCTGGGGGCTATGCAGGACATAACGCGCCTGCACCGGCAGTACATCGAATAGCAGGGCGCAGCCCCACCAGCCTCGCACCGGGCCGGGGCTGGCCTTGGGATGGCCTGCCCTATGCCGTCGTGCTGCTGCGCACCTGATGCGGTCAAAGGGCACCCAGTAGGGCGAAGCCCCCACGGTGTGCACCTGGCGCAGCCCCACCAGCCCCACACCACGCCGGGGCTGGCCACCTGCACCCGCCCATGAAAAA
>JAYVXE010000334.1:0-4291 GCA_043785395.1 Burkholderiaceae bacterium
CGCCAGTGGTCAGGTTCCTGGCTTGGGCGATTGCCATGAAAAGTCGCAGATCAGTCAGTTCATAACGCATGGAGTGCATTAATAAAGAGGGAGTTGCGAAAAAGGGCGACTCCACCCATTTTTGAAGGGCAGAAATTCATTGTCCTTGAGTGTAGGCATGGTGGCGCGTACCTGCCCCAAGCCTTCCCCCCAACCACCGTTGCCAGCCTCAGTAACCGCGCGTCCGGTCCACTACCCCGGCAATCGGTTCGCCGCGCTCTAGGGCGGCAATTTTTCCGACGATTTGGGCAATGCTTTCATCCCGCAGTGTGCGGGCCGAGGTGTGCGGTGTCACGCTGATCTGCGCTTGCTGCCAAAACGGGTGCGCGGCTGGCAGGGGCTCCGTGCGAAACACGTCCAGCGTGGCTCCGGCCAGCTGGCCGCTGGCCAGCAGCGCCAACAAGTCGGCCTCGACCAGGTGCGCGCCGCGCGCCACGTTGACCAGGTAGGCGCCGGTTTGCAGGCGTGAGAGGTTGGCGTGGTTGAGGATGTTTTCGGTCTCTGGCGTCAACGGTAGCAAGCAGACCAGGGCCCGGCTGGCTGACAAAAAATCGGGCAACTCGGCCGCGCCTGAAAAGCAGCGCACGCCCGCGATGGTGCGCGCTGTGCGGCTCCAGCCGTTGAGCGGAAATTCAAACTGTTGCAAGGCCTGTGCAACGCGCTGCCCGAGCACGCCAAGGCCGAGGATGCCGACCGGAAATTCCGCCCGCAGGCGCGGCTTGCGGTAGGACCAGCGGCCCTGGGCACTGTCGGCGGCGTAGCCGTCAAAGTCGCGAAAGTGCCGAATCAGCGCATGGCAGACATATTCGGCCATTTGCACCGACATGCCGGCGTCGTCCAGCCGCACGACCTGGGTCTGCGCGGGCAGGCGCAGCCGCAGCAGGGCGTCGACCCCGGCGCCAATGTTGAACAGGGCTTTGAGTCCGGTCTGCGCGTCTAAAAAGGCTTGCGGCGGTGCCCAGACTACGGCGTAGTCGGCTGCATGGCTGTGCTTGGCATCAGCGGCGTCAGCTGGGTTAGCGGCAGCAAGCTCTTGCGCATCGGTGGGCCAAACCTTGATCTGGGCCTGCGGCAGGGCCGCTTGCAGGCCGTGCAGCCACGGCAGGGGGTTGGTTGCGCTGCAGCAGATGGTGATTTTCATAGCGGTGATGGGGTCAGGAGGGCGGGGCTTGCACGTCTGGCGTTAACGGCATTGACGTCTAGCGTTAACGACATTGACGTCTAGCGTCAACGGCATTGTGCCGCGCCCCCTAGGAGCCTGTCGGACTTGGAGCGTCGAGCAGCGAAAACCGCAGGTTTCTACAAAATTGGCCCCAGCGAGGACAGTTTTTGCCGGATTTGCAGGCCCGTAGCATGGCTATGGGTCAAAAAGACGGTGTTCTCGAAGAGCGGCGAAGCCAAAAATGGACCGCTGCGGTCAATTTGCCGCCGGCGACTTCCAAGTCCGACAGGCTCCTAGCCGGCCCGCTCCAGCATCGCGTGCAGCAATACATTGCAGCCGGCGCTGATGTGCTCGGGCTTGGCGTCTTCGATTTCGTTGTGGCTGATGCCGTCCTTGCACGGGATGAAGACCATGCCGGTCGGTGCCAAGCGTGCCATGTAGACAGCGTCGTGGCCGGCGCCGGAGACGACTGGCAGGTGGGAGTAGCCCAGTTTGTGTGCGGCCCGCTCGACCGCCTGGGTGCAGGCGGGGTCAAAGCTTTGCGCCGGATAGCTGGAGACCAGTTCAATCTGAATCTCCAGTCCACGCTTGCGGCTGAGTTGGCGGGCATAGGCCTGGACTTCGTCGGCCATTTGGTCAACCAGGGCATCGCTGCTGTTGCGCAGGTCGATCGAGAATTTGACCCGCCCAGGAATCACGTTGCGGCTGTTCGGGTAGACCTGCACCATGCCGACGGTGCCGCGCCCATGCGGTGCGTGGCGCAGGGCCACGGCCACCACTTCTTGCATCAGGTGGCTGGCCACTTGCAGGGCGTCTTGGCGCAGCGCCATCGGGGTCGGGCCGGCGTGGGCTTCCATGCCGCTGACGGTGCAGTCAAACCAGCGGATGCCGAGCACGCCTTGCACCACACCAATGGTTTTCTCTTGGTCTTCCAGCACCGGGCCTTGCTCGATATGGGCCTCGAAGTAGGCGCCAATCGGGTGCTCGCCAGGCTCTTCAGGGCCGATGTAGCCGATGCGCCCAAGCGCCTCTTGGACCGTGATCCCCTCGGTATCGGTGGCGGCATAGGCATGCTCAAGTGTGAAGGCCTTGGCAAATACGCCCGAGCCCATCATCACCGGGACAAAGCGCGAGCCTTCTTCGTTGGTCCAGAACGCCACCTCGATCGGTGCTTCGGTCTCAATGCCATGGTCGTTCAGCGTGCGCACCACTTCCAGCCCGGCCAGCACGCCGTAGTTGCCGTCAAATTTGCCGCCGGTGGGCTGGGTGTCGATATGGCTGCCGGTCATGATTGGTGGCAGCAGGTTGTTGCGCCCGGCGCGGCGCATGAAGACGTTGCCGATTTTGTCGATGCTGACCCGCAGGCCGGCTTCCCGCGCCCACTGTGTCACCAGGTCGCGGCCTTGGCGGTCAAGCTCGGTGAGCGCGAGGCGGCAGACGCCGCCTTTGGGCGTGGCGCCAATCTGGGCCAAGGCCATCAGCGAGGCCCAGAGGCGTTCGCCGTTGATGCGCAGGGCGTCGGTTGGAGTGGCGGGGGTGGCGGGGGTGGATGCAGTTTTGTCCATGGGGATCCTGGTGCTGGATGGTTAACTCTCATGCATGGGCCAAGCGCCCCGAACGATGAAACAAGAAACGCGACGACGAGTGCGCCCCTTGAGGGGGGGGCGAGCGCCGCAGGCGCTACGGGGGTGGGCCACGTTAACTGTCATGCACTGGGCAAGCACCACCGAGCGATGAAACCGCGCTGCGAGACGAGCGCACCGCTTCCAGTGCACCCGTGGATCTGGCTCTGCCAGGCCACCGGGTGCGCCCCCTTGAGGGGGTAGCGCCGCAGGCGCTTCGGGGGTGTTTCATGTTACCGCACGACGGCGCTCGGTGCGCCTTGCTGTGCGCGCCGTGCTGCGGCTTGAAAATGGGCGCCGAAGGCGGCACGCTTGGTGTAGCGGCCCCGCCCTGGCTCGGCGCGCAAATCGCCTTGCGCATAGACCACCCGGCCCTGGCTGATGGTGTGGCTGGGGATGCCGCGCACGCGGCGGCCTTCGAAGATGTTGAAGTCGCCCTTGCTGTGTTGGGTGGCCGCCGACAGGGTTTTGTGGCCCTGCGGATCCCATAGCACCAGGTCGGCATCGGCGCCGACGGCGATGCAGCCTTTTTGGGGGTAGATGTTGAACAGCCGGGCGCTGTTGGCCGAGGTGATGGCGACGAACTCGCTGGGCGTCAAGCGCCCCGTATTCACGCCCGCATCCCAGACCACGGCCATGCGTTCCTCGACGCCGCCGCAGCCGTTCGGGATGTTGGCAAAGTTGTCCCGGCCCACGGCTTTTTGCGCCGCGCAAAATGTGCAGTGGTCGGTCGCCGTGGTGTGCAGGTTGCCTGATTGCAGGCCGCGCCACAAAGCCTCTTGGTGCGCCTCGGCGCGAAATGGCGGGCTCATCACGTGGGCGGCGGCATGGGCAAAGTCGGGGTGGCGGTAGACCCGCTCATCGACCACCAAATGACCGGCCAGCACTTCGCCGTAGACGCGCAGGCCCCGGGCGCGGGCGCGGGCAATGGCGTCGGCTGCTTCGGCGCAAGAGACATGGACCACGTAGATCGGTACTTTCAAGGCCTCTGCAATGGCGATGGCGCGCTGGACGGCTTCGGCCTCGACCAGCGGCGGGCGCGACTGCGGATGGCCTTCGGGGCCGCTGATGCCTTGGGCCAAAAGGTCTTGTTGCAGCATCAACACCAGTTCACCGTTCTCGGCATGGACCGTCGGCATGGCGCCGAGTTCGAGTGCGCGGCGAAAGCTCTGCACCAGGGTTTCGTCGTCGCACATGATGGCGTTTTTGTAGGCCATGAAGTGCTTGAAGCTGTTCACCCCTTCTTGCTGCACCAGGGTTGCCATGTCGGCGTGTACGCGCTCGCTCCACCAGGTGATGGCTACGTGAAAGCCGTAGTCGCAGGCCGATTTTTCGGCCCAGCCGCGCCATTTGCGGTAGGCATCGAGCAGCGGTTCTTGCGGCGAGGGAATGACAAAATCGATGATGCTGGTGGTGCCGCCGGCGAGCGCGGCGGCACTGCCGCTGAAGAAATCGTCCATCGTCACGG
>JAYVXE010000335.1:0-4282 GCA_043785395.1 Burkholderiaceae bacterium
GGCCAAGAAAAAACAGCTCGACGTGTACACGCCGAGCGACTTGGGCGTTGACGTTGCACCGCGCCTGAAGACGCTGCGGGTGAGCGAGCCACCGCAGCGCGGCGCCGGTGTCAAGGTCGCCGATGTGGCAGCCTTGGTCGATAAACTCAAAAACGAAGCGAAGGTACTTTGACATGACCGCACTCGTCATCGCTGAGCACGACAACGCCAGCATCAAACCCGCAACCCTGAACACCGTCAGCGCCGCGCTCGCCTGCGGCGCCGAAGTCCATGTGCTGGTGGCCGGCCTGGATGCCGCAGCCGCCGCCGCCGCAGCAGCCCAGATCGCCGGCGTGGCCAAAGTGATTCTGGCCGACGGCCCCGCGCATGCGCACCAGCTGGCCGAAACCCTGGCCGCCCAGGTGCTGGCGCTGGCCAGCGGCTACCGCCATATTTTGTTTGCCGCTACAGCGGCTGGCAAAAATACCGCGCCGCGCGTGGCGGCCAAGCTCGATGTGGCGCAAATCAGCGACATCACCAAGGTGCAAAGCGCCGATACTTTTGAGCGCCCGATCTACGCCGGCAATGCCATCGCTTTGGTGCAAAGCCTGGACGCAACCCAGGTTCTCACGGTGCGCACCACCGGTTTCGATCCGGCCTCGGCCAGTGGCGGCAGCGCCAGCGTGCAGACCATTGCTGCTGTCGCCGATGGCGGCAGCAGCCGTTTTGTCGGCAGCGAAATCGCCAAGAACGACCGCCCCGAGCTCACCGCGGCCAAAATCATCGTCTCGGGTGGCCGGGCGCTGGGCAGCAAAGAGAAGTTTGACGAAGTCATGACGCCGCTGGCCGACAAGCTCGGCGCTGGCCTCGGCGCCAGCCGGGCGGCGGTGGACGCAGGCTACGCGCCCAACGATTGGCAGGTGGGGCAGACCGGCAAAATCGTTGCGCCACAGCTCTCTGTGGCGGTTGGCATCTCGGGCGCGATCCAGCATCTGGCCGGGATGAAAGACTCCAAGGTGATCGTTGCGATCAACAAGGACGAAGAGGCACCAATTTTCAGCGTTGCCGACTACGGCTTGGTGGCCGATTTGTTCACGGCGGTGCCCGAATTGGTGGCTGCGCTGTAACTTCCTGCGCTGCGCTGACCCATTCAAAGTCTCAAAGGCATCGTTCGCGGTGCCTTTTGTTGATGTGAACCACCCCCGAAGCGCCTGCGGCGCTACCCCCTCAAGGGGGCGCACCCAGTGGCCTGGCAAAGCCAGCTCCACGGGTGCCACGGACGCGGCGCGCACGTCGCGTGCCGCAGACGCAGCCGACCCTGCCCGTTAGCTTTTTTGGAGAACCGCTATGCCTTACACCGCCCCTGTCAAAGATTGGCTGTTCAACCTCGAACACTTGGCGGGGCTGGAACAGCTTGTGCAGTGGCCGGGTTGTGAAGACGCTGGCCTGGACACGGCGCAGGCCGTCTTGCAGCAGTGCGGCCACTTCAGCCAAGCCGTGCTGGCGCCCTTGAACCTGGTCGGTGATACCCAGCCGGCCCGCTGGAGCGAGGGCCAGGTCAGCACCACGCCCGGTTTTGTGGCCGCCTACCAGCAGTTCACTGCCGCCGGCTGGCAGGGCTTGCAGCACCCGCAGCAATGGGGTGGCCAGGGCTTGCCCAAGAGCATTGGCGCGGCTTGCACAGAGATGCTGAATGCTGCGAACCTGAGTTTTGCGCTGTGCCCGATGCTGACCGACGGCGTGATCGAGGCGCTGCTGACAGCGGGCTCGGACACACTCCAAGCGCGCTATTTGCCCAAGCTGGTCAGTGGCCAGTGGAGTGGCACCATGAACCTGACCGAGCCCCAGGCCGGCAGCGATTTGGCGCTGGTGCGAACCCGCGCCGAGCCCCAGGCGGACGGCAGCTACAAGCTCTTTGGCAGCAAAATCTTCATCACCTACGGCGAGCACGACCTGGCCGAGAACATCGTCCATATGGTGCTCGCGCGCGTGGTGGGCGCCCCAGCCGGGGTCAAGGGCATCAGCCTGTTTGTGGTGCCCAAGTTCGTGGTGCAAGAGGACGGCAGCCTGGGCGCACGCAACGACGTGCACTGCGTGGGCATCGAGCATAAGCTCGGCATCAAGGCCAGCCCGACGGCGACCTTGCAATTCGGCGACCACGGGGGCGCGCTCGCAACCCTGGTGGGCGAAGAAAACCGGGGCCTGGAGTACATGTTCATCATGATGAACGCGGCGCGCTACGCGGTCGGCGTACAAGGCATTGCGATTGCCGACCGGGCCTACCAAAAAGCCGTCTCCTATGCCCGCGAGCGCATCCAGAGCCGGCCCGTTGACGGATCGGCCAAAAACAGCGTGGCCATCATCGAACACCCTGATGTGCGGCGCATGCTGATGCGCATGCGGGCCGCTGTCGAGGGTTGCCGTGCCATGGCCTGTTGCGCCGCAGCTGCGCATGACCGCGCGCAGCTGCACCCGGATGCAGCGCTGCGCCAACACAACGCGGCCTTGTATGGGTTTTTGGTGCCGCTGGTCAAGGGCTATAGCACCGAGATTGGCCAAGAGGTGGCAGCACTTGGCGTGCAAGTGCACGGTGGCATGGGTTTTATCGAGGAAACCGGGGCGGCGCAGTACTACCGCGATGCCAAGATTTTGACGATTTACGAGGGCACGACGGCCATCCAGGCGAACGATTTTCTTGGCCGCAAAACCCTGCGCGACGGCGGCCAAACGGCCCGCGCCGTCGCCCAACAAGTGCAGGCCACCGAGGCCGAGCTGCTGGCCTTGGGAGGTGCGGCGGCGCAGTCGGTTGCGCGGCGGCTGGGCGCGGCGCGGCAGGCCTTTTTGGACGTGCTTGATTTTGTGCTGGCCCGCCACCAAAGCGAGCCCAACGCCGTCTTCGCCGGCTCGGTACCCTACCTGCTGCTGGCGGGCAACCTTGTCAGCGGCTGGCAGCTGGGGCGCGCGCTGCTGGCGGCGCAGGCGCAGCTGCACCCGGGACAGGAGCCAGCCTTCATGCAGGCCAAAATCGCCACCGCCCAGTTCTATGCCGAACACCTGCTCAGCCAGGCGCCGGGCTTGCGCGACAGCATTGTGGACGGTGGCGGCAGTGTGATGGCGCTGGCGCGTGAGGCGTTTTGAGTGCCAAAGACTGATTGCTATTATAATCATAGCAAACTATCATTAATGGTATTGCGGTAGCAGCCTATTTTTCTTAAATTTAAAAACGCCAGAGCAAGAACGGAAATCGCATGTCTAAACTTCCCGCTGTTTTACAAAACCTGCCACTGCCCATCATCGGCTCCCCCCTGTTCATCATCAGCACACCGGCGCTGGTGCTTGCCCAGTGCAAGGCCGGTGTGGTGGGGGCCATGCCGGCGCTCAACGCCCGCCCGGCCGAACAGCTGGAGGAGTGGCTGATCGAGATCACCGAGACCTTGGCCGCCTACAACCAAGCCCACCCAGGCCAGCCCGCCGCGCCCTTTGCCATCAACCAGATCGTGCACAAAAGCAATGAGCGGCTGGAGCACGACATGGCGCTGTGTGTGAAATACAAAGTGCCGATCATCATCACCTCGCTGGGCGCGCGCGAAGACATCAACGCTGCGGCGCACAGCTACGGCGGTGTGGTGTTGCACGACATCATCAACAACAAACACGCCCACAAGGCGATCGAAAAGGGCGCCGACGGCCTGGTGGCGGTGGCGGCGGGGGCGGGTGGCCACGCTGGGGTGAAGAGCCCGTTTGCGCTGGTTCAGGAAATCCGCCAGTGGTTTGACGGCCCGATTGCGCTGAGTGGCGCTATTGCCTCGGGTGGTGCCGTGCTGGCCGCGCAGGCCATGGGGGCTGACTTCGCCTACATCGGCTCGGCCTTTATCTCGACCCTTGAGGCCCGTGCCAGCGAAGCCTACAAAAAATCCATCGTCGACAGCAACTCGGACGACATCGTCTACAGCAACCTCTTTACCGGCGTGCACGGCAACTACCTGGCCCCCAGCATCCGCAGCGCCGGCATGGACCCCGACAACCTGCCCGATGGCGATGTCAAGACCATGAATTTCGCCGGCGGCGAGGGTTCCAAATCCAAGGCCTGGAAAGACATCTGGGGTTGTGGCCAGGGCATTGGCAGCGTGAGCAAGGTGCAGTCCACGGCGGACTATGTGTCCCAGCTCAAACGCGAGTATGGCGTGGCACGGCAACGGCTGGCACAGCGCGATTACGCGTGATGCTTGAATCATCGGTTGCCGTCTGGCTGGGCAGGGCAGTCGTTTCCCCCGTGTCAGTTGACTGAACTGCTCCCCTGGCT
>JAYVXE010000336.1:0-4273 GCA_043785395.1 Burkholderiaceae bacterium
CAAAAATTTCAAGGTATTTAGGCCTCCGACGCACTATAGATAAGCGTTATAAGCTATCTATTTCATATTCCGACGAAGCCGCTGACTTTGGCCATGCACTGGAGACGGCAGGCGGCATTGCGCGTGCGCTACCAACGCTGTGTGCGGGTGGACAGGATGTTTTTTGGTTGTTGGCAGGCGATATTTATGCGCCCGACTTTGTTTTCAGCCCGGCTGCGGCGGCGCGTTTTGCCGCCAGTGGCCAGCTCGCGCACCTTTGGCTGGTGCCAAATCCAGCGCAGCACCCAGGGGGTGACTTTGGCCTGGATGCACAGGGCTTGGTACTGAGTCAGGCTCCGATCCTGGCGGCAAACCCGGACCCAGCGCTGCTGCCCAACGCTGGGTCATGGACGTATTCAACCATTGGCCTCTTTCACCGTGCCTTGTTCAGCGATCCTTGGTGTGCCATTGCCAGCGGTAATCCACAGGGAGTCGTTGCACCGCTGGCGCCTTTGTTGCGCCAGGCGATGGCGCAGGGACGGGTGAGCGGCGAAATTTACCAAGGCCGTTGGGCCGACGTTGGCACGCCTGAGCGTCTGGCACAACTCAATGCAAGCGCTGCTGTCACTGACGCAAGTTGCGGCCATGGCGGCGACCAAATTCTTACCATTCCATGAAAGACAAACCCATGCCAACTTCGGTTTACCGCCAACGCCGTGCCCTTGTTGCCCAAGCCTTGGGTGTCGACGGTATCGCCATCATCCCGACTGCGCCCGAGCGTCAGCGCAACCGTGACAGTGATTATTTGTACCGGCATGACAGTTATTTTTATTACCTCACAGGTTTTACCGAACCGAATGCCTGCTTGGTGATCACGGCCGATGGGCAAAGCACCTTGTTTTGCGCGCCAAAAGACGTGGAGCGTGAAATTTGGGATGGTTTGCGCTTAGGCCCGCAGGCCGCGCCACAGGCCTTGGCGCTGGACGCCGCTTTTGCCTACAGTGCCCTGGACAGTTGTTTGCCACGTCTGCTGGAAAACAAGGCCACGGTGTGGTACCCGTTTGCCACCCATGCGGGTTTAGAGACCCGGATTGAAGGCTGGCTGCATGCCGTGCGCGCGCGGGTGCGCTTTGGTGCACTGTGTCCTGGGAGCCAGCGTGACCTGTGCGCCGTGTTGGATGAAATGCGCTTGGTCAAGGACGGGCACGAGCAGGCCATCATGCGGCGTGCCGGACACATCAGCGCGGCCGGCCATGTCCGTGCCATGCAGCGTTCAGCCCGCATGTTGCGTGCCGGTGAGGAGGTCTTTGAGTACCACTTGGATGCCGAGCTATTGCATGAATTTCGCCAGCAAGGCGCACAAACCGTGGCCTACGGCTCCATCGTTGCCGCCGGCGCCAACGCCTGTGTGTTGCACTACCGCGCCGACGCGGCGCCGGTGCGCGCTGGTGAGCTGGTGCTGATTGACGCGGCCTGTGAACTCGACGGCTACGCCAGCGACATCACCCGCACCTTCCCCGCCAACGGTAAATTCACCGGCCCGCAGCGCACGCTGTACGAGCTGGTGCTGGCCAGCCAGGACGCCGCCATCGCCGCCACCGTGGCCGGTAAACGCTTCACCGACCCGCACGAAGCCACCGTGCGGGTGCTGGCGCAGGGCATGCTGGACACCGGCCTGCTCGACAAAAACAAGGTGGGCGGCGTGGACGACGTGATCGACAGCCGTGCCTACTTTCAGTTCTACATGCACCGCACCGGCCACTGGCTGGGCATGGACGTACACGACTGCGGCAGCTACGTGGAGCCGTCCGAAGTTGGCCACGGCAACAGCGAACGGCGCGACCCGCTGAGCGGCGAGACCATCACCAACCGGCCCAGCCGCATCCTGCGCCCCGGCATGGTGCTGACCATCGAGCCCGGCATCTACGTGCGCCCTGCCCCCGGTGTGCCTGAACAATTTTGGAACATCGGCATCCGCATCGAAGACGACGCCATCGTGACCGAAGGCGCCTGTGAGCTGATCACACGCGGTGTGCCAGTGAAGGCGCACGAGATCGAGGCGCTGATGGCATGAAACACATCCCCACATGCCTTTGGTGCGGCCTCCCAGGGAGAGTTTCCGATGCATGCTTTGTGGACGGCACGCGGCACTATGGAACACTGACTTGAAAACACTGGTACTGGGTGGGTACGGCAACTTTGGCGCACGGATCTGCCGCGCCCTGGCCAGCGACACTGCGGTGCAACTGGTCGTCGGGGGCCGCAATGCCGAACCCGCCCAGGCGTTGGCCGCCACGCTGGGGTCTGGCGCACAGGGGTTGGCGGTCGACCACACGGCACCCGGCTTTGCCCAGTGGCTGCGCGACCAGGGCATTGGGTTGGTGCTGCACACGGCGGGGCCTTTTCAGCAGCAGGCCTACGCCGTGGCACACGCTGCCGCTGCCGCCCAGGCGCATTACATCGACCTGGCCGATGGTCGCCGTTTTGTGTGTGACTTCCCCGAGGCGTTACACGCGGCGTTCACCGCCGCCGGGCGCACCGCCATCAGTGGCGCCAGCACGGTGCCAGCCCTCTCGTCGGCGGTGGTCGAGCACCTGACTGCGGGCTGGCAAGGTATCGACACCATCGACACCTGCATTGCCCCGGCCCAGACGGCACCACGCGGGCGTGCCACCCTTGCGGGTGTCCTGAGCTATTGCGGCGTGCCGATCCCGGTCTGGACGGGCGGCTGTTGGCAAATGCAACGCGGGTGGGCACAGCCTGTGCCGGTGCACTTTGAGCACATGCGCACGCGCCGTGGCGCGCTGTGCGACATCCCCGACCTGGAACTGTTCCCCGCACACTACGGCGTGTCTGAGCGGGTGATGTTTCGAGCGGCCATGGAAGTGGGCTTGGTGCAAAGTGGTTTCGCTGTGCTTGCCGCCTGCCATGCCGCAGGGCTGCTGCCACGCCCACAGGTGTTGGCGGGCCTGTTGCACCACGCCGGGCAGGCCTTTGACTTCATGGGGTCTTCGCTGGGCGGCATGGTGTTGCGGGCCAGTGGCACCAATACCCATGGTCAGACCGTGCGCCGCGCCTGGCATATCGCAGCCGACGATGACCATGGCCCCGAAATCCCGTGCATGGCCGCGCTGCTGTTGGCCCGCAAGCTGGCCCGTGGCGAAGCCTTGCCAAGCGGTGCGTATACCAGCCTGGGGCAGCTGACGCTGGCCGAGTTCGAGCCCGAATTCGCGCACTGGGGCATGGTCACTGCAACCATCGAAGAGAGGTCTGAACATGGCCGCCCGGCACCATAAGCTGCTGCGCTACAGCCTGGTTTTTGTGTGGCTTGCTACCGCACTGGCCAGCGTATGGGAGTTAAACGGGCAGAGCCTGCAATTGCTGGCTGGGATAGCCGAGCCTGCGCCGTGGACCAAACCCGCGCTGATCCTGGCTGGCGCGCTGGTGGACTTGGTTTTGGGCCTGTGTTTGTGGGGCCGCCCTGGGCGCACCATCTACCACCTGGCGCTGGTGGTGATGTTGCTGATGACCATGGTCGCAACAACCATCGAGCCGTCCCTGTGGTTGCACCCGCTGGGGCCTCTGACCAAGAACATACCTGTTGCCGCCCTGTTGCTGGTGTTGGCGCGCACGGAGCCCGGTGAGCCATTGGAGCCATCGGCATGAACCTGTACCTGACCCTCAAATGGATGCACATCCTGTCCAGCGTGGTGCTGGTGGGTACGGGCCTGGGCTCGGCGTATTACATGTTTTTTACCAACCGCAGCCGCGACTTGGCCGCGCAGGCCGTGGTCTCGCGCCTGGTGGTACAGGCCGACTGGTGGTTCACCACGCCCACCGTTTTGCTACAACCGGCGACCGGCCTGCTGATGGCTTACCTGGCGGGGCTGCCCTTGTCGACCCCGTGGCTCGCCATCTCGGTTGCGCTCTATGTGTTGGCCGGTCTGTGCTGGCTTCCCGTGGTGTGGCTTCAGATTCGCATGGCAGCCATGGTGCAACAGGCGGCACACACCGGCACACCACTGCCCAGCCGTTACGCAGACTATGCCCGCTGGTGGGAGCGCTTGGGGTATCCCGCATTTGCAGCGATGGTGGTGATTTTTTACCTGATGGTGGCCAAGCCAGGGTGGGGCTGAAAGCACGGGCACCGGCCTTGTGGCCACCTACAGCGACAACACAGCCACGGATTTCCGCGCCGCAAAGAAGAGGCAGAGCGTGACTGTGCCGTGTCACACTAGCAACCTTTTGGATTTGTCACATGTCAACAAGTCCGACAGGCTCCTAGGAGCCTGTC